>PBTB01000101.1 GCA_002726945.1 Deltaproteobacteria bacterium
CCTCTTGAGTGTTGGTGCCTGTCCTCAGCAAAATTCGCCCTGTCAAGTGTTGGGATTTTGCAAGGAGACGGCGTTTTCCGGTACGTTTCCCCCGGTTTACAGTGATTGTTCCCGATTTTCAGAGGAACAACCCTCAAGGGGGAGACTACCAAATTTTCGCCTTATGTAAAAATGGCTCTGCTTGGTCCTGATTTTTATCTGTTCAAGTTCCGATAGCCAGTAGCTCTTGCGACACCTGCTGCCAGCAGGTGCGGACGTTGCCTTGATGTTGGTGCCCAGTGTTAGAATGGCGTGCTGATGGTGAAAAGGCAAGCAAAACCCGTGTGGTGAGACACAGTTCCGCACATCACGGGTTGTAGAAGGAAGCCCCCATCTTCTCCCTCACCGCTGTTCTTTGGCTTTTGCAGGCGGGACGCTTGGGTCAGGATCGTAAATTGCGGGTTCCTTCATGGCGAGGAAAGCAATTCATCGCAATATCCGGATTTGACGATTTCCTCAATTTCTGATAGTTTTAGGTCTGATTCACAAACGGACGGCAGTTTGCACCAGCCGCCCTCCAGTTGCACCCAACCCTTTACAGAGACAGTTGATGGGTGAGATGCTTTTCACCTCCGAAAGCGTGACGGAGGGCCATCCCGACAAAATCGCGGATCAGATTTCCGACGGCATTCTCGATGCCATGCTGGCCGAGGACAAAAAGAGCCGTGTGGCCTGCGAGACCATGGTGACGACTGGCATGGCCGTGGTCGCCGGAGAGGTGACAACGAAGGCGTGGGTGGACTTGCAAAGGGTGGTGCGCAACACCATCGAGGGCATTGGCTACACCGATTCCAAGATGGGCTTTGATTTCAACACCTGCGCCGTGTTGATCAGCCTCGACAAGCAATCCCCGGACATCGCGCAAGGCGTGAACGAGGGTGAGGGCTTGCATCTGGAGCAAGGCGCAGGCGATCAGGGCTTGATGTTCGGCTATGCCTGCGACGAGACTCCGGAACTGATGCCCCTGCCGATCCAGTTGGCGCACCGACTCACTGAGCGGCTTTCGCAGGTGCGCAAAGACGGCACCCTGCCCTACCTGCGTCCGGACGGCAAATCGCAGGTCACAGTTCGTTATGTTAATGGCAAGCCTGTTGAAGTGACCACCGTAGTCATCAGTTCCCAGCACATGGAGGGGACGAACCAAACCCAACTCCGGGACGAGGTGATTGAAGCCGTGATCCGTGAGGTGATCCCGGAGCAGTTCCTGGACGACTCCATCCAGTACCACATCAACCCGACTGGAAAATTCGAGATCGGCGGACCGCAAGGCGACTGCGGGTTGACCGGACGCAAGATCATCGTGGACACCTACGGCGGCATGGGGCGTCACGGCGGGGGGGCCTTTTCCGGAAAGGACCCCTCGAAGGTGGACCGTTCAGCGGCGTATGCGGCGCGGCATGTCGCCAAGAACGTGGTGGCCGCCGGACTCGCCTCGCGCTGTGAGGTGCAACTGGCGTATGCCATTGGTGTCGCCGAGCCGGTTTCCGTTTCCGTGGAAACCTTCGGGACGAACCGTGTGGACGAATCTGTCATCAGCAACTTGATCCGGGATCACTTTGAATTGCGCCCTGCGGGCTTGATCCAAGCCTTGGACCTGCTGCGTCCGATCTTTCAGAAGACCGCCGCCTACGGGCACTTTGGCCGGGAACTTCAGGAGTTCACTTGGGAGCAGACCAACAAGGCCGACGATCTCCGCCAAGCCGCAGGACTCTGAGGGATGGAGCGCCGTGAGACGCAGATCATCAACCGTCTCGGCCTGCACGCCCGTGCGGCTGCCGAGGTCGTCAAACTGGCCACGACCTTTGATGCGAGCATCAAGATTCATCGGAGTGGCGAGGTCGCCAACGCGAAGACGATCATGGAATTGCTGATGCTCGGCGCCACCCAAGGCACTCCCGTGGTGGTGGAAGCCACGGGCACGGATGAAGCCGAGGCCACTGCTGCGCTCACGGCACTGATTGACGCCCGCTTCAACGAGTTGGAATGAGCACCGCCGTTAGGATTTCCGGAAAAACCAAACTCTATGGTGTGATCGGCCATCCGGTCACACACACCCTTTCCCCACAACTTCACAACACCGGCTTCAACGCCTTGGGGCTTGAGGCCGCATACCTCCCTTTTCCCGTTCACCCGGAGCAGTTGCAGCCAGCCGTTCGGGGGCTGGTCGCCTTGGGCGTCTGCGGTTTCAATCTCACGGTTCCTCACAAGTCCGCCATCCTGCCCCTGCTGGACGAAGTGAGTCTGATCGCGCAGCGCATCGGTGCAGTGAACACGGTGCGCAGCGACGACGGCAAGCTGCTTGGCACGAACACCGACGCCCTTGGATTCCTGCGCTCGCTGGCTCCGCTAGACTTGGAATTGCGTGGCCTCCGTGTTGGGGTATTGGGGGCTGGGGGTTCTGCACGGGCGTTGCTGGCCGGATTGTCTGAATCCGGAGCCGCCCGGATTTTCGTTTGCAACCGCACCCCGGAACGGGCGGAGGCTTTGGTTTCCTCGCTCCAACAATTCGCTCAGGAAACCGAAATGGTGGCAGTCTCTTTGTCCGAGTTGGAATCACAGCCGCTGGCTTTGCTGGTGAACACCACGACCGTGGGCATGGACGGAGTTTCTGTACCCGCCGACTTGGAGCGTTTCCGGGAGATCCGCAACGTGGTGGACATCATCTACCGCCCCCCCCAAACCCCACTGCTCGCGCAAGCCCAACGCCTCAGTATCCCGCATCTCAACGGATTGGGAATGCTGCTGCACCAAGGCATGGAGGCGTTTTCGTTTTGGACTGGAAAGCTCGCCCCGGAAGCAGAAATGCGGGCCGCACTGAATTCTGCCCTGCAAGCCGACTGAAATGCCCCCGCGTATTCCCTTTCAGGTCGAACTCCCTCTTCCCAAAGAGGGAGAACCCAGTGAATCTGAATTTCCAAATCCTCCCCAGCCCTCCCTTGAGAAAGGAGGGAGGCGCAGCGGAGAGATTTCGGCTCCAGCCGCAGGGGAAGGCTCACAAAATCCTTCCGAGCAACCCCCCGAAGCCCCACAAAAAAAACGTTCCGACAAGCCCCTGACGGTTTCGCAACTCACGCGTCAAATTCGCATGGCGCTGGAGGGGGAGTTCCGGAGTGTCTGGGTGGAGGGTGAGTTATCAAACATGAGCCGTGCCGCGTCCGGGCACGTTTACTTCACGTTGCACGATGAGGAGTCGCAAGTGTCGGGTGTGATGTTCCGGCGGGCGGCCTCGGCATTGCGCTTCCAGCCGGTGGATGGACTGGAGGTTGTGATCCGGGGGCACCTCGGCGTTTATGCGCCGCGTGGTGTCTATCAGGTCAATACCTCTGCAATGGAACCCAGGGGCATGGGGGCACTGCAACTCGCCTTCGAGCAACTGCGGGACAAGCTCGCCAAGGAAGGGCTGTTCGAAAAATCCCGCAAGCGCCCACTGCCGTTTCTGCCCAAACACATCGGCATCGTCACATCGCCCACCGGAGCGGTCATCCATGACATGCTCTCGGTGCTGTGCCGTCGCTTTCAGGGCATTCCGGTCACGCTGTTTCCAACGATCGTGCAGGGCAATCAAGCGGTTCCCGCGTTGGTGGAGGGGATGCGGGTGCTGAACACGCTTTCCCGGACTCCGCCGCTGGACGTGATCATCGTTGGACGCGGGGGCGGCTCGATGGAGGACTTGTGGGCGTTCAACGACGAGCGGCTGGCGCGGGCCCTTGCGGATTCCCGGATTCCGGTGATCTCGGCAGTCGGGCACGAAACCGATTTCACCATCGCGGATTTCGTCGCAGATCTCCGTGCCCCCACACCCTCGGCGGCGATGGAACTTGCCGTTCCAGAACGCCTTGAACTGGAAGCGTCGGTGCAGGAATGGCGGATACGGCTCCAGCGCGGGATGCAACAACAGCTTCGCAGTTGCCGCGATCACTTGACCCAAGCCGGGCGTCAGTTGGGCAGTCCGGAATCCGGAATCCGGCAATTCCAGCAGCGGGTGGACGATCTGGATATGCGACTCCGGGAACGCTGGCAAGCCCGTGTGGACCGCACTCGATTTGCGCTGGAGGAACCTGCCACTCGCCTGCGACTGCTCCAACCGTCCCGACAACTCCCGGAACTGCGGAGCCGCGTGAAGACTTTGCAGCAGCAACTTCCCAAGCTGGTGAAGCAACGCCTGCAGGCGCAGCAGGCGCAAGTCGAGCAGCACATAGGGCGGCTCGATTCGCTCAGTCCGCTCCGGACCTTGGAACGCGGTTACAGCATGGCCACCACCACGGAGGGAAAAATCGTCAAATCCCGGACGCAGGTGCACCCCGGCGACGAACTCGCCCTGCGCTTGGCGGATGGCACCGTGCACACCACCGTGCAACGGGTGGAATCGCAAACCTGAAAGCAAGGGTGCGTTGCAGGAGTCGGGGTTTTATCGCCGGAAACAAAAGATGTTGCATTTCGTGCGTTCTCTCAGAGACGAACCAGAGGCAAGCTGACCTGCTCTGCAAGTTGTGCCTGCCGATCATCGCAGGTGAGGACGGCCTCTGCCTGCAAAACCACTGCACAGGCGACGTGCAAAATGTCGAACGATCAGCTCCCCGTGCTACCAGATCGCATTTCACCTGTTTCCCGACATGAGCCAAATTATTTTCGTCAAACCTCCTTAAGCGGGTGACTACCCCCTATGGGCCTTTACTATCATTCCAAGAAGGTCTAATATAACGTGAGTTTTGGATAGTCACTATTCAGGTGCCCCTATTTTTGAGTATAATACTGATTTTATTGGATTAATTTTGAAAACTAAAAAATTTGAATATTTGATTCTAAAATTTAAAAATCAATGATTTCAATGGATTGCGTTTGTAAAAATTCAGGGATCACCAAATCATCAAAAAAATCACATGTAATATCAATTAGTTGAGCACCTGAATAGTTACAAATATTGATAATATTATGTTTTTTAAAATAAATACTAAGTTACTTATTTTATTACGAATTAAATCCTAATTTTTAAAAAACAACCTGCTCAATATGGGAATAAAGTCTATTTTTTTCAGGAAACGAGAGAGATGCTGGAAACGAGGGCTCTGCTGGAGCTTCAGCTTGAGCAGGTGAAACAGTGGCACCGGCAAGCTCCCAGAGCTTGGAGCCGGGATTTTGATGGAGTTTTGAGCCAGCAGCACTTTGCCAATTTCCTGCTGTGGCACGAAGAGGATTTGGCTCGGGATGCCGAGGCGGCCGATGCTGTGATTGCTCAGGTCAAACGGGAGATTGATCGGCTAAATCAGTGGAGGAACGATTTGATTGAGCAGGTTGATGATGCGCTGACGGGATGGCTTCAGGAGCAGAACCGAGGTGAAGTGACGATGGGAGAGATGAACAGTGAAACTCCCGGAAGCATCGCGGACAGGCTCTCCATCAATGCCCTGAAAATTTACCACATGGGAAGCGAAGTGGCGCGGTGGGACGCCAGGATCACCCACCGCCAAGCGTGTCAGCAGAAACTGGACTTACTCCGGGAACAGCGTAAGGATCTTGGCCAGTGTCTGGAAAGGCTCCTGACAGATTTAAAATCTGGGCGGAAGCGCCTGAAAGTGTACCGTCAGTTCAAGATGTACAACGATCCTGAGTTGAATCCGGTGCTTTACCAAGCAAGTGCTGAGAGTGGGAAGGCTCCGACCTAGCGTTTATTCCACACGGCTCCATCCACGTTGGGAGTGTCCAGCCGATACATCTCGATGAGTCCGTTGACGTGATCCACGCTGAGGCTTTCTGCAACATTTTGCAAGTGTTGGTCGATCAGTGAGTTGTCGTAGGGGAAGCGCCCTCGTTTGGTGACTTCGTAGCCAATGATGCGGATGGCTTCGTTCAGGATGTGTGCGTTTGACATGGTGGTTGGGTTGGAAGGAAGTTGGGGAAGTTGACTCTGTTCCGGAGTGCGGAGCTCCCTTGATTACCACAGCTCGACCTCATGTGGCTAGCTAAAATCGGCGACTCCAACGAGGAACATCGCCTGATGCACTTATGATATGCATTCACGCCCACATTGAGCAGGTCGTTTTTTAAAAATTAGGATTTAGGTAGTCTCCCCCTTGAGGGTTGTTCCTCTGAAAATCGGGAAAAATCACTGTAAACCGGGGGAAACCCGGGGAAAACGCGCCGGAAAACGCCGTCTATCTGCAAAATCCCAACCCTTTACAGGGTGAATTTTGCGGAGAACAGACACCAACACTCCAGAGGGGAACGATCCAAAACCGCATGCGAGAGAAAAGGTGGGGTTGCTGCTGATTTTCATGATGATTGGGGCGATGGTGGCCTTGGGAGTCTGGGAAAGAAAGCGTTCCCGTCGTCGCTTTCTTGCCGCCCGCAAGCGGTTGCGCGAAATGGATGCCACCACGCCAAGTGAGGGTTCCTCTTAGACCACTGCTCAGCTTGCGGATTTTCGGGTCAGTTGCTGCTTCAGGTTCTTGAGTTCGCTAAGCATTTTAGAGGTATCGACCTGTTGCGGCTCCGGGGGCGGAGCAACCTCAGCTTGGCTCAAGAGTTGGGCAACCGCCTTGGGGCGAGACAAGTCGTGTTCGATGGTGTATTCGTCCAGCCGTCTTAGCACGGACTCAGGAAGCCCCAGCAGTATCTTTTTGATCGGCTCGTTGTACTCCTTCTTGCGACCGGCTCCTTCTCGGTACCCTCCTCTTGGCATATTCCTTTGGCCTTAGCTGATTTTCCTGCTCAAGATATTCGTTGAAATGCCGATACGAGAGGTGAGTATCCTGTCACTCGATGGAGAGTGGTGGTTTTTTTTGCACACCTCTCCGCATCCGGAGGGTTTCCTAGGAGAACTATGAAGACTGTAAAATCCATGCCTACTCGTCGTCTGGCAATTCGCACCCGCTGTTTCCACCTGCTCACTCCAGAGGAGGTGATGATCCGCAAGGGGTTCTAGGACATTCCCCTGACTCACTCTCCAAGGGTGAGTGCAAGATGATTTGTCCAGTGACATTGGGTGGTTATATCTAATTGAATAGATATTGTCAACAATCAAACGCCCGTTAACCCGCATTTCTTGGTGTTGCACCCGCATTTCTTGGGGCGACACCGGAGTGCGGATTGGACACGTCGCTCAGGAAAAACGCGATGGATTTAGCCAGTCAAGTCAAGTGGTTACAGGCCATGAACGAGCGCCTGATCGCCCTGAACGAGCAGCTTGTCCAGCAACGGTCTGCCGATCAGGAGGAGCGACGAGTGTTGCTGGATTTGGTCCGTGGACTGAGCCGCAACCTGTCTCAGATCGAACCACTACCGACGTCGCCAAGGATTCCGCGTGTGGATTTGCAAGAATCTTCCCCTGCCGACCCACCCCCTGAATTTTCTTCCGAGCCTGCTATCATTCCTTCGGGGTCAGAGTTCTGGGACTCAGCCAACCTTAAGAATCTCTCCGGTCTGTTCATGTCTCCCGCACCGGCCTCCCGGAAATCTGCGCCCTTGATTTCTCTCCCCGGCCTTTCCAGCAAGCTCTCCGAATTCACCGATTTCGAGTTCTTCCCGGAGGATCGCAGCAAAGGGTAAGTCTCACTTCCAGCAACTCCGCACTTACGAATTTCCGGAAGATATGGGATAGTAAAATCTTTACTCACCGACCTCCATCATTTTCATGCATAAGGTTCTGACCACCGGAGCGATCCATTACCCCTGCACCCGCTCTGGAATCACCTCTGCACGTAAGGTTGTGTTGTAACCATGCAGTACCTCAAGCCCTTGATGAACCAGAACTTTCTGGAATATGCGTCCTATGTCATCAAGGACCGTGCGATTCCGGACATTGACGACGGGCTCAAACCGGTACAGCGCCGCATTCTCCACACGATGTGGAAAATGGACGACGGCAAGTTCAGCAAGGTGGCGAACATTGTTGGCGAGACCATGAAGTTGCACCCGCATGGAGATGCCTCCATCGGCTCAGCACTGGTGGTGATTGCCAATAAGGAGTACTTCATTGAGAAGCAGGGGAATTTCGGCAATCTCTTCACAGGCGATCCCGCCTCTGCCTCCCGTTACATCGAAGCTCGCCTGACTCCGCTGGCGAAGGAGGTGCTGTTCAATCCGGAAATCACGGCGTTTGTTGAAAACTACGATGGACGCTCTCAAGAACCTATCACGCTGCCCTGTAAGATTCCGGCAGTGTTGCTGTTGGGAGCCGAGGGCATTGCGGTGGGTATGTCTACCCGCATTCTGCCGCACAACTTCAACGAAGTGCTGGACACGCAAATCGCACTGCTCCAAGGGGGGGAATTCCAACTCTTTCCTGATTTTCCAACAGGCGGGCTGATGGACGTCTCGCTCTACGAGGACGGCAACGGCAAAGTTCGGGTGCGCTCACAAATTGAGCAGGTGGATGACAAAACTCTGGTGGTCCGGGATCTGCCCTACGGCGTCACTACCGAATCGCTCATTCAGTCTATTCAGGACGCGACCAACAAGGGGAAACTCAAGCTGACCTCCATCAATGATTTCACCACCGACACGGTGAACATCGAACTGCGGGCCGCTCGCGGGGTAAGTGCAGAGGAAATGCTGAAGCGGCTTTATGCGTTCACTCAGTGCGAGGTGTCTATCTCTGTGAACCTGTTGGTGATCCGCAAGAACCAGCCCGAACTAACAAGCGTCACCGACGTGCTCAAGCACTGCACAGATCGGTTGCAGACGGTGCTGCGCCGAGAGTTGGAACTTGCTTTGGAGCAGACTCGGTTGCAGTGGCACCGCAAGCGCCTGGAAATGTATTTCATCGAGAAGCGCATTTACCAGCAGTTCGAGGAGTGCGAAAGCTACGAGGAGGTGCAATCCACGGTATCGAAGGGATTGTTTTCGTTGCAGTCGGAACTGGATCGGTTGATCACGGATGAGGACGTAGACGCGTTGCTTTCCCTGCAAATCAAACGGCTTTCCCGCTATGACCGGGAGCGCAACCAGAAGGAACTGGACAAGTTGCAAAAGCGGATTCGTGAACTGAAGCACAACCTCCGGACGCTCAAGGATTACACGATTCAGTACTTACAGGAACTGAAGGAAACCTACGGAGTTGCATATCCGCGACAAACCTCCTTGGAAGGCTTTGACGCGATTCGGAAGGAGGAGGTGGCCGAAACTTTCAACATAGGTTGGGATCACAAAACCGGATTTTTAGGGGCGGAGGTGAAGGGCAACCAGACGTTCACCTGCTCCGCACTGGATCGGCTTCTTATTGTCCACAAGGATGGCCGCTACCGTGTGGTCCGTGTTCCGGAGAAGCTGTTCGTGGGCAAGGATGTTTTGGCGATTGAGAAGGTGGATGACCGCGTGGTGTACAACTTGGTGTACTCCAGCGGAGACAGCCAAATCTGCTACGCCAAGCGGTTTCAGGTGCAGCAGTTCATTCTGGACCGGGAGTACCGTCTTTTCACCCGTGTAAAAGGGGCCAAGATTCTTCATTTGAGTCAGGGGCCGGGTGTGATGCTGGAGGCCCACTATGTGCCGGCCCCGCGACTCCGGAAGTCTCGGGAACTGCTGATGTTTGACACCTTGGCCATCAAGGGAATTCAGGCGCGGGGTAATAGGGTTTCCACAAAACCCGTGCAGAAAGTTCGGCAGGTGACAGCGGCGGTCGCAGAACACGCTCAACCCATGCTTCCGGAATAGGATGCAGAGTGCATCCTGAGATTGCTTTTTCTGTTGGTTCTTTGTAGAATCCTTAGTTTTTTACAACACTGAGTTTTCATCATGTCTGTCAAGTGTCAAATCTGCGATAAGCGTCCGGGGTACGGAAACAACGTCAGTCACGCAAACAACAAGACTCGTCGACGCTGGCTCCCCAACCTGCAAAACGTCCGGATCCGGATGGCCGATGGCGTTCGCAAGAGAATGCGGGTCTGCACCCAGTGCATCCGCTCAGGCCGCACCCTCGTCAATCTCTAGCCTGCCCCACCTTCCCGGATGCTGCTGCCGCAGGGCTGCTCCCGGATCATCACGCTTGGGCCGCAGGGGACGTTCAGCGATCTTGCGGCCCAGCGGATACTCCCGCCGTCTGCTTCCTGTCATTACGTCCGGACTTTTGCTGAAGCCCTGCTTGAGGCGTCTGAGCGTCAGGACACCGTTGCCGTGGTTCCGATTGAGAACTCGGTGGCAGGAACCGTGGTTCCCGTGCAGGATGCGCTGGTGCGCTGGAGTCTGCGTATTTTGGGCGAGATCAATGTGTCGGTGCGTTACGGTTTGCTGGCAAACGTTGTTCCGGAAAACGCCGAAACCCTCTTTGCCCATCCTCAGGCGTTTGAGCAGACAAGCGATTTTCAGGCGCATCACCTGCCGGAAGCACGACCGGTTTTCACGGACAGCAATATCGATTCGGGTGTTCGCTTTCTGAAAGAGGTGGACCAACCCGGATTTTCAGGCGCCGCGATCGTGCCCCTGAGCTTTGCGGAGCAGAATCCGGACTATCTCAAGCAGTCGGACATTCAGGATTACCTGAACAACACCACACGGTTTTTGGTGGTTGGTCCCGGTCAGCCGGAGCCTGCCTTCGACTTCACCCGTACCAAGACCTCGGTGTTCATCGAGTGTTCTGAGGATCGTGCGGGCTTGCTCTACGAACTGCTCAGTGTCTTCAACCGCTTCCACATCAACCTCTGCCGCCTGGAGTCGCGCCCTTCCAAGAAGGTGCCGTGGATGTATGTGTTCTACGTGGATTTCTACAACTCCAGCGAAACACCGTCCTGTCTGGATGCACTGGCGGCCTCTCCGTTTCAGTTCCGGATTTTAGGGAGCTACGATTCCTTGGACTGACCCGCTTGCCTTTCGGTAGTTTTTTTACTATCCTCAACATAGGTGGGACGTGCGCTCGTAAGCATCCTTTTTCCATGGAGATCACAATGTCCAATTCACTGAAATTGATACTCCGGCTCACTGCGCTTCCGTTTGCGTGGCTGATGCTCTGCGGCATCGACCGGAGCCCGAAGCAGAGCAATTTCTCGCTCGGAGACCTACAAGCGAATTACGAGGGGCCTTCGGTGATCCCGACCTCGTTTTATTTCTTGCTGGCCTTCGTGATTGCCGCAGGGATAGGGGGCTTCTTCTTGTTGCGCTACATCCGGGCCAAGCAGGCGCAGGAGGAACTGGACCAGATCGTTGACGAGCAGGCGCAACTGGAACTGGACACGGAGCTGGAGAACCGCCGGGTGAGCGAAGAAAACCGGGAGTTTCTCCGAGAACTGTGCGACACAGAGGATCCGGTGGAACTGGTTCCGATGATCATGTCCTTCGAGGAATTTGAAAAGATGGTGGAGGAATACAAGGCGTCTCCGCGCTTTCGGACTCCAGCGCTCGCCCAGATTTTCAACCTGCGAAAGGCGTTGGGTTTCACGATCAAGAATTCCGAATACGCCTTCCTTTGCACACAAATGCTGTTGAATGGGACAAAGCTGGAATGCCAGATTCACAGCAAGGGCAAGTCTGTTGCGTTCATGACAAGTGTGCTGGATGCGAACGAGACGGAGCTGATGATCAAACCTCCGACGGTCAAGCGGCGTCCGGCGAACCTGAAGCAGTTTCCCGAAATCGCCTGCCGCTTACGGCGAGCAGGGGACGCTGATTATGACTTCACGCTCCGGGTGCTTGATCAGATCACGGATGAGATGAACGCGGTGGTGCTGGAGCAGTCCAAGCACATCCGCACAATGAAAATCCGCCAGTCCGAGCGAATCCCCGTGAACGTAAAGATGGATTTTCAACTCGTGTCGGAGGCTCAGTACGAGTTGGAGAAGATGGAGGAGCAGTCTCGTGGTGAACACATCCCCATGACCGCCAAGGTGGTGGACATGAGTGCAGGAGGGATGAAGTTGCAGATTTCTAAAATGCCCGCCCGCCCGATCATCACGGGAGACATGCTGGTGTTCCACTTGGCCCGCTCAAGCCTGCGCCAAGACTTGGCCGCTGGAGTGTTGCAGGTCGTTCCCCGTGGAGGGCTTTTCGACCTGCACGCCACTTTCCGGGAGATGGATACGTTGACCCGGATCAAGATCAATCAGTACCTTGACCGGGTCAAGAAGAGCGAACTCCCGCAGGCAGCTTAAACGAACAGCACCTCGGTGAACCGGCTCCGCAGCCGGTTCACTTCTTCCTGAGCCGAGCCTCCGCTGATCACGGCTTTGATCAGGGAAGCCAGCTCCCCCATCTCACCTTCCTTCATCCCATACCGCGTCATTTCCTGAACGCCGATCCGGAGTCCGGAGGGGTTGCGGGCGTCGGTGTCTCCGGGGAGCATGTTGTAGTTGAGGATGATGTCGTTGTCTGCCAAGCTCCGGGCGATGTCCTTTCCGGGGCCGAAGTTGGAGACGTTGACGGCAAGCTGATGGCTTTCGGTGAAACCAAACTCTTCGGCTTCCACCTGAACCCCTTCGTCCTTCAAAGCCCGTCCGAGCGCCTTCGCGTTGGCAATCGTCTGCTTGACATAGGCGGCACCATGAGCCCTTACTTCCCGGAGGGCGATCACGAGACCGGGCAAGGTGTGGAGGTGGTGGCTGCTCGATGATCCCGGCATCACGCCCCGGTCAATGCTCCGCCACCACTTGAGTTCCTCGTCGGATTTCAGGTTTCCGAGGATCACCCCGCGCTGAGGTCCAGGAAAGGTTTTGTGGGTGCTGGCATTGATGAAGTGCGCTCCCTCTGAGAAGGGGTTCTGGAACTGCCCTCCGAGGATCAACCCAAGGACGTGCGCCCCGTCGAACAGCACGGGAATGCCCAAACCCCGACAACATGCCGCGATTTCTTGAACCGGCTCCGGGAACAGGAACAAGCTTTTTCCCAGCATGACCAGCTTTGGCCGGACTTGATCAACCAAGGCAACGCACTTTTCCGTATCGAGGTGATAGCCATCCGGGGTGGTCGGCCAATAGTGCAGGGAGATGGAGTTGTCCTTTCCGGGAATCAAGGATTGCCCCCGCGTTTGAATCCGTCGGCCTACCACTCCGATCGGAGCGTGGCTGATGTGCCCTCCGGTAGCAATGGAGTTGACGATCACAGAGTCGCCTCCGCGCAGGAGGGCAAGGGCGACTGCGGTGTTGGCTGCGTTTCCGCTGATGGGCCGCACGTCGGCCTGCTCGCATCCGGCCAACTTGATGAACTCCCGCGTCGCCATGCTCTCGATCTCGTCAATGTAGCGAGTCCCCTCGTAGTAGCGGTTGTCGGTGTCCGAGGTGTTGGGATGCCCTTCGGCGTAGCGCCCCATGAAGTCGTTGCACTCCACCTGCTTGACTGCGGGAGACTGCACGTTCTCACTGGCAATGAGGTTGATCGTTTCTTGCCCGCGCCAGCGGTTTTGGCGTTCAACGATCTCAAGAACGTCTGAGATTTCGACTGCCATCGGGATGTTCTTTCGTTTGCTTGGGTTTACTCGAGAGTCATAAGTTCTCATAACTCACTGAAATTATTGATGTTAAAAAATGTGCGTTGTCATTCCCGCGAAAGCAGGAATCTATAATAATTTCAGCTCGTTACCGAAAATAGGTAGTCACCCGATTAAGTGTTGTTTAGGTGCAACAGCGAAGCGGAGCGACCTGACCGTGTGTGCCTTGCCGTGCCAAGTTGGCGGCCAGCGCCGGAGTTTGTTGAATCCACTGGGTTTTTCCGGCTTGCCGGCTGGGTTTTCTCAGGGACTTGTGGACACGCACAAAGTGGTAGTAGAGGTCTTCCCATGCGGTTGAGACTGCCAGCATCCGGACTTTTTTTGAGAAAGCGAGCGATTTTCTCACAAGTCGTCCGTTAAAAGGCCTCATGGTGAGGTGGTTGCTCTCGGCATCAGCGGTGTTTTCTCCGAGCAACTCCCGGACGGCCTGCTCGTCGCCAAAGACGACTTTGGCCTCAATCTGCGACAGGGCGTCGAGGATCGTCTTCTCGGAGCTGCGCTTCCGGTAGAACAGGGTGCCCTTGCTCGCCGTGAAGCTTGAGCCGCAGGCCTTGCAGCGGAACCTTTGGCGACCCGATCGGGTCTTGCCGTGCTTGATGATTATGCCAGGGGAACCTTCCCCTGCACA
>PBTB01000102.1 GCA_002726945.1 Deltaproteobacteria bacterium
TAACGGACGACTTGTGAGAAAATCGCTCGCTTTCTCAAAAAAAGTCCGGATGCTGGCAGTCTCAACTGCATGGGAAGACCTCTACTACAACTTTGTGCGCGTCCACAAGTCCCTGAGAAAACCCAGCCGGCAAGCTGGAAAAACCCAGTGGATTCAACAAACTCCGGCACTGGCCGCCAACCTGGCACGGCAGCCACACACGGTCAGGTCGCTCCGCTTCGCTGTTGCACCTAAACAACACTTAAGCGGGTGACCACCAGTTACTTGTATCAGAGCAAAGTGTTTTTCAGCAGACCCTAATTGGGGGTTAGACCCGGTGCTGCGCAATAAATCCTCGTTCCTTGGCCATGTTTGTCTGGAAGGTTGATGCTATTGGCCAATGGTTCCCCAGGGGTAGTCGACGAACAGGATGACCTCGGGCCCCTCTTGACCAGTTGCCACATCAAATCGATACACAAACCCGGAACTGGTGACCACCCTTGTACCAGCACCAGTAGAGGTGCGTTTTTCCTTCCATAGCTCCGAACTCGTACCAGCCACTGAGCCTTCCTCGTAGAAGAAGGCGAGTTGTAGTCCGGTCCGGATATCCCGGATAAAGTAGAAATCAAACGGGGTGTTTTCATCCGTCAAATTCCAACGAAACTCGACTGCCCGAAAACCAAGCTGCGCACCACTGTAGCGGCCACCTGCGTAGGATCGAAGCCGTGAAGCGCCCCCGAGTGTACCCGCAGAGCCGTAACGGTTAAGCGTCTGCTGGTTGGTGGCAAGATCGGTGATGGTCGCATTGTCACAGTTTGCCAAACAACGGGCTGTCTCAAGGGCAATCAGTGAGTTCAAGTCGGTGTTGCCTTGCTTTCGAACCGTTGCTCCTGCTTGAAACCAGTTAAAGGCAATCGTGCTGTTTGTAAGAACAGGAAAATAGCCGGTCGCATTGTAGCTCTGCACATGGTAATCAGCCGAAAGGCTGGTTCTTGCTGGTGAGTCTGCATAAGTGTAGACCAGTCGAACCCCTTTACGGGGGTCAACGCGATCATCCGTCCAATCAAGCTGTGAACCGTAAGTCTTGGTCTCCACTTCGAAGCTCTGCTTCTTCTCATACAGCAAGTTCTCCTTATTGTCCCGGATCGCAGAAATGGCTGCACTGATATCGTACTGGATGGTGAACAACTCAAACATCCGGTCAAACAAGGTGAGGATCAGTCGCCCTCCTTGCAGATTTGTATCGGACAACTCAGTGATCAGGAAATTTTTGGGATCGGAGTTCATGCGCTGGTCCCGGTAAGTTTTTTGAGAACCCTTGCTGATGTTCACACGCGTGAGATCCAGCAGCAGGGTTTCAGGCCACAAGGGGATGTCTGAAATCGCCGTAACCACTCCTGTGACGCCACCTCCAATCAAAACCACATAGGCATCAACGGTTGAAGGAGTGCTGCCAAAGGATATGTTATTGAAGCCGCCAAGCAGGGCGATTCCCGGTTTTGACCCAGGAATGATGTAGGGAATGGGAGCAACCAGATAGCCGAAGTCTGTCGGAAACTGGTTTCTTCTGCGCTCAATGCCTTGGACCAGTCCCGTAAAGAGAGCAAGCAAGAGGGCACAGAGGGTGAGGAGGCGTAATGGCATGAACTGATGGAACCCTGGTAGAGGCGTTACGAAGTGATTGACCCATTTTGTGGTAGGGGTCAGGAAGGCATTGCCTCCCTGATCCTATCAAACAGGACTCATTAGGGTCTGGCCCGATAGTCAGGAAGCATGTTTCGGGGTATCAACCCAGCGAATGCGATGGCTGGGATCGGTTAAAAACGTGGCGTGCGTTTCCATCGACTTGAGAATGCTCGATTTTTCTTTGACACCGAGATCCCCGGTGAGGTGACAGCGCCGGGGCTGCGGAAAGCGGGCTGAGTTTCCCCAACTCTGCACGAATCCTATCACGCAAAGAGTTGCTTCAATCAACACCTTCAACCGCCCTCAGTTCGCGGACAACTGCGCCTTCGCCGAGTGCCGCAAGGGCTTTCTGATAGGACGGTCCCTCAAAATACTCGAGTGCAGCATCAAAACTTGGAAACTCAAGAATGACAGTGCGTTCCTCAACCGCTGATTCAAGAGCCTTCACCCTGCCACCACGCACAAGGATTTTTGCACCGGCTTCCTTAATGGCCTGCCCTGCCAGTTCAGCATAGGCGGCAAGGCGTTTCGGGTCTTTCACCTCGCGATACATGGCAACGATATAACCTTTGGGCATGTGATTCTCCGTCTTTTACCAATCTGAAAAACAGTGCGTCCCGATAACGGGTCTGCTGATGGGGTCTTGGGAGTCGCTCCCCCCGATCACAAGCACATGGCTCTGCTTGTAGAGACCGGTCTCCCCGCCAGATGTCTTGATCTCAACGCGCTTGATTCCGCGCTCTGCTGCAAAGGCAGGAAGAGTGAACAGAAGGGCGGTGAACGCCAGCAACAGCTTGCAGGGTATATGTCTCATCAGGCCTCTTAGAAAGAGGTATGGGGGGGAGTATTCCACAACTAGAGCAAGGATGCAAGACCCCCCTGCACTTCCAAGCTTTGTTCTTGGGTCCCGCATTCCACCGGCTATTGCAACACCTGCCGCCAGCAGGTGCGGACGTTGCCTTCATGTTGGTGCCAAGTGGGGAAAGGGTTAGTCCTGGACAAGGCGAAATCCGATGAAGTCGAAGCGGTGATCCGGGTAAGTGGCAGTGGAAGTTGCGGTTCGCCGCACCCACCCACCTCGAAACGGTGGCCCCACGAACCACCGCGAAGGGGGAAACATCAAGCTGAACTCTTGCACCGAGTTTCACGAGGTAATACAACTCTGTGCCAAGGAGGGTGTGTCCTACGACTAGAGAAATCTGTCCCATATCCACATCTGTGCCCTTGAGACCGTGTCCAAAGACCCTGGCCAGATTCTGGTTATGAAGGACTTGAGTCCTCACTTTGGATCTCGTCAGGAGACGCTTCATTAGACGGAGCGGCCTCCTCATCTATCTTCGCTGCATGTTTCTTCGCCCGCTTTGCTTCTTGCTTGGCAATCTTGGCCAGTTCTCGTTGGCGTTTTTCGTATGCGTGATTTGGCTTTCGTGCCATGTGAACTCCGAGGGAGATGACACCCATATCGAACGATATGTCCGGGGTGGGAGTCGTTTGTGACTACAATTTGTGAGGTCGTTTACCAGCGAGGGTTACCACCACCACGTTGTCCGTCACCATCGCGACATGGACGATCCTGAGCCTCATTGACCCGGACCGTGCGACCGTCCAACTCCTGACCGTCAAGGGCTGCAATCGCATCTGTTGCTTCAGGTTGCTGGGACATGGTGACGAAGCCCAAGCCTCTGCTTCGACCTGTTTTGTGATTGACGATGACCTTGGCTTCCTCGACGGTGCCGTGTGCCGAAAAGGCGGCCTGAAGAGAATTGTCGTCAGTGTTCCAGGATAGACCACCTACAAATAATTTATTACTCGATGTTCGAGTTTTTAGAGTTTGATCCTCCAAATTCTTCAGGTTATACTGAGCAGCATTGTCCGATTTCCCTTTGATAGGACCATTTCCAAGTATGGAAGTCCAAGCAGGGTGGTTTGAGAGCAACATCCTCGCTGGGGCTTTCGGAAGCTGTTTGACAAAACACGTCTGGAAGGATACCGTTGAAACCAGAAGCGGGTTTACTGCCGGTTGGCGCTGAATCCGAACACGGTATCAAACAAATCCTCATCCTGTTAAATTGAAGAAATGTCATTTAATATCAGTAATTTGAGTATTTTTAGTCCAAGCACTATCTAACGGGTTCCACTGCATGAAAACACATTCAACAATTGCATCCTTGAGCCTAGCTCTAGCACTCAGCTTTTTCCTTTATGGATGCCCAGATAAAAAGTCCTCCAAGAAAGGTGGTTCCGCCAGCACATCCATCTACGGGACTCCATCTGCAAAACCTTATAAGTCAAAGCTTGTTAAACCCTGACCAACACAAAGCCCCTGCCAGAGCCAAGGACTTCAACACTCTTTTTCCTTAGCCATCCCTTTGCTTCTGCAATAGGCTTCACAGTTTTGACCTGCCCCCTCCCCCACATCCGTAGCTCCCGACCCTTATCAACTTCTCAACCAAACCTCCTGCGGATTCTCTCAATTCCTTTGTCTTGCAACCCTCGCAGTATTGCTCCTCCCTCTCTTTCTGTCAAGATCATTCCAATCTGTGTGTCTCCTTCTTCCGATATCAGGACCATGGTGGCCCTGCCCGCTTCGAACACGTTGATTGATTCGAATGCGATGCCCCGCTTTTGCAGGTAAGCCTTTACCTGTAAGCAACTCGTTCAGTGCGGTTGCCAGTAAATTTGATGCTTTCTGTCATGGCCGGTTTGAGATGGTTTTTCGAACTCATTAAGAAACGGGTGGTTTTTTCTTCTTCATCACCTTCTTTAATGGAGAGAGGTTGATTTCGTCAAAAACCGTGCCTTGGCGTGCAGCAAGCACAGCCTCAACGGCAACAGCAACGTCATCCGGTTCAATGAAGTTCGCAGGATCGGGTCCGGGTTCAAAGTCGAGTTGTTCAAAAAAACCGGTTCGCACCATGCCGGGATTCACTAGGGTCACACGCACACTGCTGGAGGCGCATTCCTGACGCAGGGACTGGGCCAGTCCGCGCAGCGCAAATTTTGACGCCGAATAGACGGCACCACGCGCTCCTCCGGCCAGTGCTGCCTCTGAACCCAGAATCACCACATCCCCGCCGCCGTTGCGCTTGATAAGGGGCAGGAACGCACGGATCACAAAGACTTGGCTGGTCAGATTGAGATCGATCATCCGGCGGATCTTGTTGAACGAGAATTCTTCCAAAGAACCGAACTGACCTGCACCGGCACAACAGATCACACCACGGACCCCCGGATACCTGCGGGTTAAATCCTTCAGTGCCTCTGGAAGTGCCGCGAGGTCTCCAAGATCCATTGAAACCGGCATGAACTTTTTCCCCGAGGGTGGGTTTGAGAAGTCCCGGCCAATGCCGAGTACACTCATGCCTTGCTGCAACTGGCGGGTTGCAATGCAGTGTCCGATTCCGGCGCTCGCACCAGTGATCACAATGGTACGTGATTCATTCATCATTCAGATTGCCACTGACAACCCATCACTGGAATCGCCTGCCAGATTCGGACGGGAATGTGGAGCGCAGGAGTAAATGATTTCAGGGGCAACATATTCCTTGAGTTGACGGATACAGAAATTGAGCATTGCGGCTTCTCGGTCAGCATTGTACGACACCACACCATCTCGATTCCGAAACGTCCCGGCCAGCAGCGCTTCCTCTGGATAAAGGCGAACCATGTTGCGGAAAAAACCGCGGGGCATCCGGAAAGGACCGATGGTCACCGAATGCACTGCGCATGAATCAACCCGCTCAAAGATCTGCCGGAACAGTTTCTGGTAGTGTGACTCGAAATCTTCCTCGTAAATCAGGGGATCGAAGCGCAATCCCAGCTGCCAGCCGCCAGCCGCCAGTTTGGCCATCGCGTCCACCCGTTTTGCAACGGAAGGCACCTTGTGCTCAAACTGTGAGGAGATTTCCGCAGGTGTGAAACTGAAGGCAACGATCACGTTTGGCAGGCTATCGCGCCCAAGCAGTGGCTGAATGTGGGTACTTTTGGTGCGCAGTTCCATCATTGCCCGTGGTCTTGATTCCAAGAACGGGAACAGGAGTGCAGTAAAACCAGTCACCGGTTCCAGCGCAAGGCTGTCACAGTCATAGCCTGAAAAAAACCAGACGTTTTCCTGTGGATGCAGCACAAGTTTTTCGTCCATGGCACCAAAAAAATCCTCATAGTTGACAAACACCACATAATGAGCGGAGCGGTACATGCCCTGCAGAAAACAGTATCGGCAGTCATAAATGCAGTTGAGCATGTGCGAGAAGTAATAGTTGTGCAACCCGCCAATGCCGTATCCCTGCGGAGTTGCCAGCATGAAGTTGTCAAACTTGCGGGCAAGCATCAGGGAGGGATTATGTTTCTGCAAACGGAAATTCTGCCCCTTCAGGTTGAACACTGCGGTGTAGCGCTCGCAAGGCACCCGTGCAGCGGAGGGGAAGCGTTGTGTCATCTCAACCACGCGGGGGTGGTTGGAGACTTCGTCCTCTATGTAGATGGTGTTGATCATGCGTTCTTGCAGGCGTCCAGGCTGCTTTTCTGAGAAAAGCCGGACTTGGACAACGGAAAGCGGACCGGATAAGCATCAAGATGGCGTTCCAGTGCGTTGAGCATTCCTGTTGCGTCCCTGCACTGGATCAAGCTTGCCTCCAGTTCTCTCTCATCTGTAATCAAAGTGGACCAGCGCTGTAGAAGCCGCCGCAGGCGATGCTGCTGGGTCACAGTGAAATGCCATCTTTTGTGCAATTGTTCAAATGCATTGGGCGTGACCTCCATTGCCGCAGCGATTTTGGCAAGTGCCTGCAATTCCCTCGTGAACCCAGCAATCTCACGAATTCGGTCTCCAAGCAACTGTTCCACGCGGTTCGGGTTGAGGGTTTCCACCGATACCTCCGGATTATCAGAGATGACCTTCAGGCTCTGAACCAGTTCTGCGGTACTACAGCGACAGGCCGCAGGATAGAACCCGGCAGCTTCCATGTCATACGCAAGCGCTTCCGTGTATGCGCGCTCCGGATGATCCACTGTCATCACAGGTGTGCGTTCCAGTCCTGCGTTCACCACCTGTGGAGGATACCAGTTTCTGCCGCTTGCCCGGTCGCTGATTCGACAGGCCTGAACCAGTTTTCCAATCGTCAGGTCTCCATGTCCTGCAATGCCTGCATTGATCCAGGGCATGTGCTGTGGAGAACCTGCCAGTGCATGCAGATACCCGGTGGCAGCAGCAGCCATTGATTTTCCCACACCTGAAATCACCAGACGGACCGTTTCGCTTCGGTACACTGGAAACATGCTTCTGCGGTCTTCTTCCTCAAGCCCGTAATGCGCGATCAGGGGGAGTGCTTCTGCCTGCATGGCAACGACCAGGTGCATGCTACTCAGAACTCCACAACTTTGGTGGAATTCACAGGGTCTTGCTGAACCAGCGACGACAACTGCGTGGTGTAAACAGCCCGTTTTTTTTTGTAGAGTTGGACCTCTGCTTCTCGTTGACGGCGGGTTGCACCAGAAAGGTAGATGTCGATTTTCTTCAAAATTTCATCCAGCGTTTCCCGTGCCTGTGTGGCCGTCAGTTTCCCAGACTGGATCAGCTTTTCCAGGGCAAAAATCCGGTAACGGTCCATTCCCCTGTACGCCCGTGACAACTGGTCTTCGTGGCCTCCGTATTTCACCACCAGTTTTTCCGGCACATAAATCACCGGCAGGGCCGCGCAGACGCGCAGCCAGAAATCGTAGTCTTCGCAAACCGGCAGGGTTTCATCAAAATTGCCGAACTCGTCAATGAGCGAGCGGTGGAAGAGGACACTTGAAGGAGAGAGGGCACACCTTGGCAGGCAATTCCGGAAGATCTGGCCTCCCGCTTTGCGATGCTTGTTCATGGGATTAACCCGCCGGCCGTTCCGGATCCAGATTTCATCTGTGTGGCAGATACGTCCGGCAGGATGATCCTGCAATGTCCGGAGCTGCACTTCGATCTTGTCAGGCTTCCACTCGTCATCAGAATCCAGCAGGGCCAGCCATTCCCCCTTGGCCTGTTCGATCCCCCTGTTGCGCGCATGGCTCACCCCACGGTTGGACTGCCGGATCAGCACTGCCTCTGCAAAGTCACGCTGAACCACAGTGGAGGTGTTGTCGGTTGAACCGTCATCCACGACAATCACCTCAGCCACCGGAGTTGTTTGTAAAAAAACGGAGCGCAACGCCCGCGGCAGGACTTCCGCACGGTTATGGGTTGGAATGATGACAGAAACCCTGTTCATGGCTTCATGTTCCTGCTGGGCTGCAACTCGTAAGTGCAACAGGTGGGCTGATTCCAGAGCATAGCTGATTTGGAGTCTTGAAGCCAAGACATTTCCGGAGTCGACTGTTGAGCTTGTCCATGATGTTGCAGATCTGCACATGTGTGAGGAACTCCGTACTTTCCCGAAATAGCTTTCTTCTTTGCGTCGTTGATTCTCTTTTTTAACTTCCTTGAGTCGCTTCAGTTGATGGTGAGACAGGCCTCGATATTTAAATTCTAATGAAATAGAATCCGCCTGTGCTACGATATGCAAGCACGACCAACATAGGAAGACCAATGATCAACCACGCCAAGCTTTCCCGCCATCACCGCATGTTCAAGCACCGGCTTGAGCACGGAGGGCTTCGCGCAAACTCCCCGTTCCTTCAAGGAGGTCCGGGAGGCGGATCTGGACCATTGGGACGCTGGGCGCATTCATCGCTGGAGCCGGAGTGGAGGCCGCAAGGGCGGGTTTCCGAGGGGCCGCCGACAGGCTCGTGTTCATGCTGGTCTATTTGCGACT
Organism: Deltaproteobacteria bacterium; assembly: GCA_002726945.1. Classification (GTDB taxonomy): domain Bacteria; phylum SAR324; class SAR324; order SAR324; family NAC60-12; genus UBA8110. The sequence goes on from PBTB01000102.1 coordinate 8,454, forward strand.
CCACCCCATCCAGGCGGTGCAGGACCTGCGCTTCGGGATGAGCCAGCCGCAGGTCAAATTATAAATAATATTTAATATCAGTAGTTTGAGTATTTTCTTCCAGATACTATTTGCGTTAGGGCTTATTTTAGGCAATACTGCTTGAAGTTTGAATTGAGATGAAACTCTTTTGGAGAGAATGAATGAGATATGTACGACCAGGAACAGTCGATGAGGCGGTTTCATTGCTGAATTCAGAACCCGAATCGTGCGTCTTCGCAGGAGCCACGGACTTGGTGCCCCAGATGCAGGGGGGGCGACCTGAACCAAAGCTGATGATTGATCTAAAGGGCATTCCGCGCTTGGTAAAGGTCAGCTACTCAAACGGTCAATTGGTAGTGGGTGCGGCGACACCAGTGTCCATAGTTAAGGTTGATGACAACCTGAAGGCTGCATTCCCCGGGTTGTCTGAGTCCAGTGGTTTGATAGGTTCAGACCAGATCCAAAATCGTGCCAGCCTAGGTGGAAATCTTTGCACTGCTTCTCCCGGAGCGGACACAATTCCGTCGTTGATGGTCAACAGCGCCCGTGTTGTGATCGCATCGAGTGGAGGCACTCGAACGATTCCGGTCTCGGATGTGGTTACTGGTCCCGGATCGGTCTCACTGAAATCAAATGAGTTTGTTGTTGAATTTATCTTGGATGCCCCTCCAAAAAGGACGGCTGATGCGTATCTGCGTTTCATCCCCCGGACTGAGATGGATATTGCAGTGGTGGGCGCGGCAGCAAGGCTCACCCTTGATGATGCTGATTGCTGCACAGAGGCTTTGGTCGCCATTGGTGCGGCTGCACCCACAGTCGTCAGGGCGCCGGTTGCAGAGAATGCCTTGAGGGGCAACCCGATTAACGATGAAACACTGGCAGAGGTAATGGCTGCAGCGAGCGCGGTATGCAGCCCGATTTCTGATAAGCGAGGGACCAAGGAATACAGACGTCAGGTGGCCGGAGTGTTGGCGAAACGTGTGGTCCTTCAAGCAGCAAAAAGAGCTAAAGAAAAAGGAGGTGCAGTATGAATCGGACCCATGTGACCTGCATGATTAATGATGACGAAACGGAGTTTCTCTGTGACAACGATGAGTCACTGCTTGATGCTCTGAGGGATGAAGTTGGACTCACTGGCGCAAAGGAGGGTTGTGGCACAGGAGACTGTGGAGCCTGCTCGATTATCCTCAATGGCCAGTTGATCTGTGCCTGCCTTGCATTTGCTCCTGAAGCGAATGGAGGGACCATAGAAACCGTAGAAGGAATGGCTGATGGCGACAGGCTTCATCCATTGCAAACCTCTTTTCTGGAGGAGGCATCTCTGCAGTGTGGTGTCTGCACTCCTGGTTTTCTGATGGCTGCAAAGGCACTTTTGGAAAACAACCCCGATCCAACGGAAACGGAGGTCCGCTATGCCATAGCAGGCAATCTGTGCCGTTGCACCGGATACGATAAAATCGTGCGTGCTGTCCTTGGGGCTGCCGCACAAATGAGGAAAAACCCCATTGAAGGTGCCAGACCATGACTGTTGCTGTTGAAGAATCCCCTGTCAAAAAATCTTACAAGTGGGTTGGAACCCGGCCCGTAAGGCATGACGGGTTGGAAAAGGTTAACGGGAAAGCCCGCTTTGCTGCGGATATGACCAAACCCAGAATGATCCACGGTCATGTCCTGCGCTCTCCCTTGGCCCATGCAAAGATCCTTTCGGTTGACACAACCGAGGCTGAGTCCATGCCAGGAGTTAAGGCAGTTGTCACCGCTGCTGACTTCCCACCCCCTTCAAAAAACGAGGGGTTTCCTCATAGATCCAGCAATTTGATTGCACGTGAGAAGGTCCGCTATGAGGGTCAGGTGGTTGCAGCAGTGGCTGCGACTACCCGTCGTCAGGCTAAAGCGGCCGCAGCAAAGATAGCCGTCAAATATGAAGAACTGCCCCATGTGCTCACCGTTGATGAGGCCATGGCTGATGGTGCGCCTCTGCTCCATGAGAACCTGATCACCAAAGGTCTTGATACGACTCCGAAACAGGCCTCCAACATCGCCAAGCGGGACTACTTCGAGCAAGGTGATCTTGAGGCCGGATTCGCGGAAGCTGACGTGGTCTATGAGCATGAATTCACCACCAAGGTGGTTCATCAGGGATACATCGAACCGCATGCCTGTGTTGCCGATACCAGCAAGGATGGCCGCTCGGAGATCTGGTGTTCATCGCAGGGACATTTCATGGTCCGCTCCGCCACAGCAGAGATGCTTGGTTGGGAAACCTCTCAGCTCAAGGTGATTCCAGCGGAGATCGGAGGAGGTTTCGGTGGCAAGACCACTATCTATCTTGAGCCCCTGGCGGTAAAGTTGTCTCAAAAGGCGAACCGGCCTGTAAAAATCGTTATGCGCCGTGAAGATGTCTTCAAGGCGACCGGACCAACCCCTGGAACCAAGATCCGGGTTAAGATTGGAGCACGAAAGGATGGAACGCTTACGGCCGGCAAGGCATGGCTTGCCTATGAGTCCGGTGCTTTCCCTGGCAGCTGGGGTATGCTGGGAGGCTGGTGTGTGTTCGCGCCCTATGACATCCCCAACGTTCAGATCGAGAGCTTTGAAGTGGTTGTCAACAAACCTGTCAATATCGCGTACAGGGCGCCATCGGCGCCCATGGCGGCATTCGCCACGGAGACCGTAATCGACCAGATTGCCCGGGAGATTAAAATGGACCCCATTGAGTTGCGTTTGCTCAATGCGGTTGAGGAGGGTGATTACAACCACAGTTCAATGGTTGGGACATTCCAGCGTATCGGACTGAAGGAAACCCTTGAGGCCATTCGGGACCATCCAAATTACAAAATTCCTCTTGGCCCCAATCAGGGTCGTGGAGTCGCCACTGGATTCTGGTTCAACATCGCGCAATCCTCCAGTGCCACTGTGAACCTGACCGAAAATGGACGGGCGGTGGTTGTAACGGGCAGCCCCGATATTGGAGGAAGCCGTGTCTCAATGGCACTCATGGCCGCAGAGGAACTGGGGATCGATGTTAAATTTATCCAGCCTGTCGTCGGGGATACAGAGGCGGTGGGTTTCACCGATGTCACCGAGGGCAGTCGCACCACCTTCGCCACCGGAATGGCTGTTGTCCGAGCCTGCCGGGAACTCGTTACCCAACTCCGGGAACGGGCCGCTATCATGTGGGACTGCAGTGTCGAAGATGTCGAATGGGTTGATGGTAAAGCTCACCACAGTGGAAACAAAGAATCACCCCTGTCCTTGGCGGAGATAACTGCTAAAGCCAAAAAGACCGGAGGGCCTCTCAATGCAACCGGCTCACTTGAGGCCAAGGGGCAAGGCCCGGCCTTTTCCACTCAAATCTGCGATCTTGAAGTGGATCCTGAGACGGGCAAGGCCACAATTTTGCGATACACCACTGCCCAGGATGCCGGCACTGCGATTCACCCCAGCTACGTTGAGGGTCAGATGCAAGGAGGGGTGGCGCAGGGCATCGGCTGGGCGCTCAATGAGGAATACATCCATGATAAAAAAGGAGTGATGCAGAATCCTGGATTTCTGGATTATCGCATTCCTGTTGCATCGGACCTCCCCATGATTGAAACGGTCATTGTGGAAGTTCCAAACCCCAAGCATCCGTATGGGGTTCGAGGAGTTGGTGAGGTCGGTATCGTTCCTCCCATTCCCGCTATTGCCAACGCCATCCATGATGCGACCGGTCTTCGCCTGCGTGATCTCCCCATGTCACCTGTTAGGGTTCTTGAGGGACTGAATCAGCAAAATGGCGTCGGCTGATGGTAAATGTCTTCCTTGGATCGAATCTGCAAAGATTCACTCACGGAGTTGAGGAGGTAGAGGTAAACGCGTCTTCGGTGAAATCTCTCATTGCAGAACTGGATCGGCGGTACCCCGGTATCGCCGATGCACTTGATCCAAAATTTGCATTGGCCATCAATGGTGAGGTCATTGCAAATCCTGGTTATGAGAAGATTTCGGATGGATCCGAGGTCCGTTTTCTTGCACCAATGCAAGGTGGATGAATCAAAATTTCTGTTAAATAAGATACAAGATGCACTCTGAATTTAAAGGGGTCTTTCCTGCGTTGATAACTCCCATGTCATCGGATGGAAAATTGAACGAATCCGCCCTTCGCCAAGTAATGGAGTTTAACATTAAAGCCGGGGTCCACGGGTTCTGGGTAGCTGGCGGCAGTGGAGAAAGCGTTTTTCTGGAAGATGAAGAAAATCGGCGCATCGCAGAAATTGCAAGTGATCAGTCTCAAGGACGTATAAAAAACATCATGCATGTTGGAGCCCCCACAACGTCACGTTCCGCAAAGCTAGCTGAACACGCTGCAAAATCCGGTGTTGAGGCCATCTGTTGTGTTCCTCCCTTTTTCTATCGACAAAGTGATGATGCCATTGTGGAACATTACAGGACCATCGCCTCAGCCGCAAATTTGCCTTTTTTTGTCTATAATCTTCCTCAATCTACTCAGGTTGAAGTCACCCCAGCTTTGATGCAGAAGATCAAGGACAAGGTGCCACAATTGGTTGGGTTGAAGCACTCTGCGCTCTATATGGGTTTCGTCCGAGAGTTTGTCAATATGGAGCTGAATTGTATGATTGGAAACTCTAGAATCATGCTGCCTGCTCTGATGGTGGGTGCGTCAGGATGTATAGACGGACCACCAGGAATGGTGCCTGAAATATTTGTTGATATCTGGGATAGTTTTCAAGCGGGAAATATCAAGCAGGCAAGAGAATCACAGGAGAAAGGTGCCCAGGTTGCTGCGCTTGTTGTATACCTAAAAATGCATGGCTATCTGAAAGCCTTTATCAGTGAACGATTCGGCATTGATTGTGGTGAACCCCGTCCTCCTTCTCAGGGTTTGACATCCACTGAACGTGTTGAGTTATTAAAGAAAATGAAAGAATTAGGGGTGTCCACTCCAGCAGAATAACCATTTTATACATAAATAACCCACATTGAGCAGGTTGGTATGAGGTTTTCTTGAGTTATCGTTTTTTTCAGTTTTTTTCGCTGTTGATGAGCAATTTCAACAGACAA
>PBTB01000103.1 GCA_002726945.1 Deltaproteobacteria bacterium
CTGGGGCTGAAGCAGGTCCCAAGGGTATGGCTGTTCGCCATTTAAAGCGGTACGCGAGCTGGGTTCAGAACGTCGTGAGACAGTTCGGTCCCTATCTGCTGCGGGCACAGGAGGAGTGAGGGAGGCCGCCCCCAGTACGAGAGGACCGGGGTGGGCGGACCTCCGGTGACCCGGTTGTCGCGCCAGCGGCACCGCCGGGTAGCTGCGTCCGGAAGGGTGAACCGCTGAAGGCATCTAAGCGGGAACCCCCGCCCAAGACCTCCTCCCGGAGTGCTTCGGCACTCCCTGAAGGCCGCAGGAAGACGACCTGCTTGATAGGCCGGAGGTGGAAGCGCGGCAACGCGCGTAGCCGACCGGTACTAAGCGGCCGGGTGGTTTGACACGGAAGATGCCCCGGGATCCCTGAGGGATCCTGCCCGATCTGGAATGAAACGAGTCCTCTGGGAGCATCCGCTCCCGGAGGGCTTGCAGCACACCGTCCTTGGGAGTCGACGCCCACGGCGGGGGGGACAACGCGCGGACCCATCCCGAACCCGCATGCTAAGCCCTCCGGCGCCAAGGGTACTGCCGGGGTCGCCCGGCGGGAGAGTCGGAAGGCGTCGGCTCCAAGGGACGGTCATGCTGTCATACAAGCATAGCAACAGGCGTGTAGCTCAGTGGGAGAGCGCTACCCCGACACGGTAGAGGTCGGCGGTTCAATCCCGCCCGCGCCTACCAAAACATCCAAGTTGGAGGTGCCATAGGAATTCGTAAATCGCGGACCCCAGTACGGCAGGAAGAGACCACACGGGTCAACGATCAGATCAGGGCAAGTGAAGTCCGCGTGATCGATTCAGATGGTGAGCAGGTAGGTGTTCTTAGCCTCCAAAGCGCCCTCGAAAAAGCACAAACAGACGGTTTGGATTTGGTGGAGGTCTCACCAAAGGCGCGTCCGCCTGTTTGTCGTTTGATGGATTTCGGGAAGTACAAGTATCAGCAAAGTAAACGCACCCACGCAGCCAAGCAAAACCAAAAGATCACCCACCTCAAGGAGGTTAAGTTCAAGCCAAAGATTGAGGAGCACGATTACCAGTTCAAATTGAGGAATGCTCTGCGGTTTTTGGATGACGGAGACAAGGTAAAGATCAAGGTAGTGTTTTACGGAAGGATGATGGCCCACAAGGACATGGGACGCACCTTGCTGAATAAGTTTTTGGAAGAGGTTGGCGAACGAAGTGTCGTTGAGCAACCAATCATGGATGAGGGCCGGAACATGTTTATGATTCTCGCCCCGCCTCGCAAGCAAAAGTAAGAGGTTACAATGAAAATGAAAACTCACCGAGGGGCTGCCAAACGTTTTCGAGTGACTGGCAGTGGTAAGGTTAAACGGAAACAAGCCTATTTGCGTCACAACATGCGCAAGCGAAGTCAGGATGTAAAACGAGCTCTCCGGAAGAAAACCCACGTCACTGTTGAAGACTTGAAACTTGTAGAACGACTTCTTCCGAATAGGTAAGCATGGCACGAGTTAAGCGAGCAGTTCATTCGCGTAAGCGAAAGAAGGATTATTTCAAGGCGGCAAAAGGTTACCGGGGAGGTCGTGGTAAGCTCTGGAAAACGGTCAAGGACGCTGTTGAACGGTCATGGGAATACAGCTATCGGGATCGAAAAGTCCGGAAGCGTGAATTTCGGAAGACTTGGATTCAGCGTATCAATGCAGCTGTGCGAGCGGAAGGCTTGAAGTACAGTGAGTTCATCCACGAGTTGGGGAAAGCCGGGATTGACCTTGATCGCAAGGCTTTGGCGCACTTAGCACTTGATGAGCCGGGCGCCTTCTCAAAAATTGTTGGCCAAGTGAAAGCGCAAATGGCGGCATAGCCTGCGGACTTTTAGGAAGTTTGACGAGAATAATTTACCAATCTAAAGGGAGGTTGAATCATTGGTGTTCGGGATTTTCTGGGAGTCTTCCTCTTGAGTGTTGTTCCTCTGAAAATCGGGAAAAAATAACTGTAACCCGGGGGAAACGTACCGGAAAACGCCGTCTCTTTGCAAAATCCCCACACTTCACAGGGAGAATTTTGCTGAGGACAGGCACCAACACTCAAGAGGGGGATTATCGGCCAAGCCTTTCAAGTGGAAATATCAAGGGGAACCAATTAAATTAGTAGGGTCAACCATTTCCTGAAAGCAGGACTAGGCTTCCTCGCCCATCAGCACCGACACATGCTCCCGCACACTCGTGGAGAGTGCCCTCAGATCGTAACCTCCCTCCAACAAGCTGACTAGCCGTCCTCCGGCATGTTCCTCCGCAATCTGCACCAGAGCGTGGGACACCTCTCGATAGCTGCGCTCAGTGAGATTGAGGGAGGCAAGGGGATCGTCACGGTGCGCGTCAAACCCTGCGGAAACCAGCATGAACTGTGGCTGGTAGTCTTCCAGCGCGGGCAACACCATCGTCCGGAAATGGTGCAGGTATTCCTCATCCTCGGTTCCCGATGCTAGCGGCACGTTCACCGTGTAACCTGTCCCTTGCCCGGTTCCCTGCTCCTTGGCGAATCCCGTTCCAGGGTAGCAGGTGCGAGGGTCTTGGTGAGTGCTGATGAAGAGCACGTCCGGACGTTCCTCAAAGAGATGCTGAGTACCGTTACCGTGATGCACGTCAAAATCGACGATAGCGATGCGCGAGTAGCCGAATTCACGGGCAAGGAATTCGGCAGCAAGGGCAATATTGTTGAAGAAGCAAAAGCCCATCGCGTGGTCCCGTTCGGCGTGGTGCCCAGGTGGACGCACCGCGCAGAAGGCGTTGTCCAACTGACGGTCGGAAACCTCTACGACCGCATCCAGCACCGCGCCCACGGCGTGGAGCGCGGCCTCGTAAGTTCCGGAAGACACCACGCATTCCGGTGTGTCCAACATCGCCACGCCTCCGGAGGCGGCATCTTCCACGCGGTCAATGTGTTTTCGTGTGTGCAGCAGGTTCACCTCGTGTGGCTCGGCTGGACGCCCGGAACGTGTTTGTAGGCGACTCAAAACGCCCTCGGTTTCCAAATGCTGCTCGATAGCCCGTAGCCGAGAGGCGTTTTCCGGGTGTGCTCCCGTATTGTGGGTGTGGTAAATCGGGTTGGTGTAGAATCCGGTATTCATGGTTGTCACTCAAACTCCTGCATGTAGATGTCCAGCACCATAACATAGACGATCGGGTGTTCGACGTCCTCAAGAATCGTCCGGGTCACTTGGTAGACCACGTTGTCATGACCGAACTGGCTGTTCTCCTCCAGATTCTCCACATCCAATTCCATCAGCGTCCCCTCGGGCTCTCCCAAGAGTCCATGTATCCGGACCAAAATGGTTTGCTCGTTTTCCTCGGACATGCCCCTCTTGTGTGAAATCCGCAACCTTTCGGGCAGGTTGTATTCCATCTTGGAAAAAAGGACAACCCGATTCGACCCAATCCACGCTCAGCTTGAGATTCCGAGTGGATTTGCCATCATTTTCGAATGGGTTCCTTGCGCCAAAATTTCTCTGGACCGTCTCCACTCGCCTCTCAAACACTCAACCCGTTTCAACGGGCAGCACTGGCCACGGTGCTGGCGACGATCTTCTTGATTTTCGTGGGCGGGCTGGTGCGAGCCTCCGGCGCTGGATTGGGGTGCCCGGACTGGCCGCGTTGCTGGGGACACTGGTGGCCGCCTTCCGAGGTCAGCCAAATCGACGACACCCGCTACGATCTTGCACTGTTCAATCCGGTGAAGATGTGGACCGAGTACGTCAATCGGCTCATCGGCGTCACCATCGGGCTGTTTGTGCTGACCACTGCAGTCCTCTCTTGGAGCTACCGCAAAACACGCCCGCTCGTCTTCTACGGTTCTCTCGGTTCCGTTGCGCTGGTCCTCTTTGAAGGCTGGCTCGGCGGCATGGTGGTACGCTCCGGACTCAAGCCGGGGATGGTGACACTCCACATGTTCGCCGCCATCGTGCTGGTGAGTCTGTTGCTCTACGTCACTTTCCAAGCCACGGAAGAACACTGGACCGCCGAGCTTCCGGAAGCCTTGCGGACACGGCTGTTGAAGGTAGGGATTCTGCTGTTCGGTGGCACTCTGGTGCAAATCGTGGTCGGCTCACAAGTCCGGGAGGCACTGGCCCATGTTGCGGAAATCCCGTCCCTGCCACGAGCACAGTGGATTGACGAGGTCGGCTGGCTCGACCACGTTCACCGCAGTTTCTCGTGGGTGATTTTGTTTGCTGGAGTTTATCTCGCATGGGTCGTGTTTTGGCAGGAAACTCCGCCGCTGCTCCGGAAGCTGTGTTTCGGGACACTGACGGTCATACTCACCCAAATCCTCTTTGGGGTGGTGCTGGTGTATGGAGAAGTACCGTGGCCCATGCAGTTGCTGCACACAGGAACCAGCGCCGTGTTGGTTTGCGCGGAGTGTCTCTTACTCCTGCAACTCCGGAGTCCCCGTAAAAATCCGATGGCGGGCACCCCGCCACTGTCTGCGGACCATCCTGCTGTTTCTCCGTGACCATGAATCTTGCTGTTTCCAACCGCACTGCAACTTCCGTCATCGGAGTGATCAGCGCCGGAATTTTCATGTCCCTGCTCTGGTTGCTCTACCTCCGGGAACCCGTCACCACCGCAGAGACTCCGGACCTCAGCGTCATGCCCCTGCTCAACGCCGTCCTCAACGGTCTGAGTGCGTGCTGCATTGCCATCGGCGTGTGGGCAATCCACAACGACAAGCGCATCCTGCACATTCGAATGATGCTCTCGGCCCTCACGTTCTCAGCGGTTTTTCTCGTGGGCTACCTCGTGTACCACAGCTTCCACGGCGATACCCGCTTTCAAGGCGAGGGGTTGATCCGGGGCGTTTACCTCGTCATCCTCTTCAGCCACATCGTCCTCTCGGCGGTGATGCTGCCGATGATCTTCAGTACCGTTTTCTTCGCGGCAGCCAAGCGTTTTGAGTCGCATCGAAAACTGGCCCGCTGGACTTTCCCAATCTGGCTCTACGTCTCGGTCACGGGGGTGCTGATTTACCTCATCCTCAAGCACTGGCCCTTGCCGGAGGCTTGATTCAGTCTATCCTTTTTCATGCGTTTTAAATCATCCGCTCCACTCTTCACGGCGGAGGAGCGCCAAGGCATCCTTGGACTCAGCAGCATCCTCTTCTGCCGCATGTCCGGGCTGTTCCTGTTACTGCCTGTCTTCAGTGTGCTGGCACAGGAACTTCCGGATGCGACTCCCGCATTGGTGGGACTAGCGCTTGGAGCATATGGTCTGACACAAGCCCTGCTGCAAATTCCCTTCGGACTTTGGAGCGACCGCATTGGGCGCCGTCCGGTGATTGCGTTGGGACTTGTGATTTTCTGCCTCGGAAGTGTGTTGGGAGCCGGTGCAGATTCGGTGCAGCTTCTCATCATCGCCCGCCTGCTGCAAGGGGCGGGCGCGATCAGTTCCGCGATCTTTGCGCTCATTGCTGACCTCACACGCCCGGAAGTCCGCACCCGCGCCAATGCCGGACTTGGCATGAGCATCGGCTTGGCCTTTGGCATGGCCATCCTCACGGCTCCGCTGTTGGGAGAGTGGTTCGGGCTGAGCGGGTTGTTTTGGGTGATGGCCGCGATGGGCGGACTCAGCCTTGTGCTGCTCTACACCATCGTTCCCGTGCCCCGGCAAGCTGCGGTGGTTGCATCCGGGAACCTCCAGCGGCTCCGCTCGGTTTTCCGAAATCCGGAATTGCAGGTGATTGATTGGGGTGGTTTCGTCTGCAGTGCGGGACTCTCGGCGATGTTTTTTCTGATTCCGCTGCTGTTGGTGCATCACGGCTTCCCGCGCAGTGACCTTTGGCAAATCTACCTGCCCTTGTTGTTTGCTGGTGCGGCCACGATGGTGCCCGCCGCAATCCTCGCTGAAGCAAAAAACCGTTTCCGGGAAGTGATGCTTGGAGGAAGCGTTCTGCTGTTGGCCTCGCTGCTCTGCCTGGGGTGGGGGTGGCGTGAGGATTCCCTGCCGTGGGTGGTGGCGTCCCTGTTCCTGTTCTTCATGGGCTTCAACGTCTTTGAGCCAATTTTTCCGTCCCTGGTCACGCGCCTGACCACTCCGGACACCAAGGGAACGGCCAGTGGGGTTTACAACCTCGCACAGTTTGCTGGGCATTTTCTGGGCGCGACCGTGGCCGGAATGCTCTATGAACAGCAGTTTTTGGCGCTGACGGTTGTGATTGCGGTATTGGAAATCAGCTTCTTGTATGCTACGCTTTCTTTTCCAAATCCTGGTCGACGAAACCCTGAACCCAGTACAAATCCTACGGACGCCTTGTCCGGTTAACCCCGGACCTCATCCGGCAACTCTCAGCTTCTAGCCCATGCTCTCTCCAGCCGACTCCTTTGTGATCACCCCCCTCCTGCCGATGCGCGAGGAGGTGGTTTTCCCGCGCAGCACCAGTCCCTTCTTCATTGGGCGCAAAGCATCAATGGATGCGCTCGAAAAGGCGCTGGCCGGAGAACGCACGATCTTCGTGGTCACGCAACGGGATGCCGGAGTGGAAGAGCCGCAAGAAGGCGACTTGTACGAGGTCGGTGTGCTGGGCCGGGTGTTGCAGGTGATGCGGCTGCCAAACGGAACCGTGAAGGCGCTCTTTGAGGGCCATCAGCGCGCACGCATCATTGAAACCAAACTGGCTTCCGGAGAATACCTCGCCTGCGTCCAACCCCTGCCAGAACCGGAACCTTCCGGAGAGGCGACCGAAGCGACGGCTGAGAAGATCAAGGAGCGGTTCCAGGGCTACATCAAGCAGCAGAACAAGAAAATCCGGGAGGAGTCGGTGCGCAAAATCGAGCAGGCCGACCCCCGCTCGTTGACGGACTTGATCACGCCGCTACTCGGCATTGACCGCGAGCAGAAGCAAAAGCTGCTCGCCACCATTGATCCGGCGCAACGGCTGAAGCTGCTTCTGCAAGTTCTGGAGGAGGAGTTGAAAATCCGTCAGTTGGAAGGACGGCTCAAGAAGCAGGCCCAGCGTCAGATTTCCAGCACTCAGAAGGACGACTACCTGCAAGATCAACTGCGCTCCATCCAAAAGGAGCTGGGGCAGATGGACGACTCCCGCACGGAGTTGGAAATACTGACGCAGCGCGTCAAAGACGCCAAGATGCCGGAATCGGTGGAGGAGGAAACCCAGAAGGAGTTGAAGAAACTGCGGCTGATGTCTCCGCTTTCGTCCGAAGCCAACGTCGTCCGCAACTACTTGGAGTGGCTGGTGTCGATGCCGTGGCAGGAGAAGACCGAGGACAACTTCGATCTTGACCGCGCCCAAAACGTGTTGGACGAAGACCACTACGGCATGGAGAAGGTCAAGGAGCGCATCATCGAATACCTCGCGGTGGCACGACTCAAGGATTCGCTGAAGGGGCCGATCCTCTGCCTCGTCGGACCTCCCGGAGTCGGCAAGACTTCGCTCGCCAAGTCCGTCGCCCGTGCCTTGGAGCGCAATTTTGTGCGCATCAGCTTGGGCGGGGTGCGGGACGATGCGGAAATCCGGGGGCACCGCCGCACCTACATTGGGGCCATGCCCGGCAAGATCATTCAGTCGGTCCGCAAGGCCAAGAGCAACAACCCCGTGCTGCTCATCGACGAGATCGACAAGCTCTACCAAAGCGCCTTCAGCGATCCTTCGGCGGCGATGCTGGAAGTGCTGGATCCGGAACAGAACAACACCTTCATGGATCACTATCTGGAGGTGGAGTACAACCTCTCCAATGTCCTCTTTCTCTGCACTGCCAACACGACCCAACACATCCCCGCCCCGCTACTTGACCGCATGGAGGTGATTCAGCTTGCGGGCTACACGGAATTGGAAAAACAGCATATCGCCGAACGCTTTCTGGTTCCCCGACAGTGCAAGTCGCACGGCCTCACGGCCAAGCGCATCCGCTTCCGGAAACTGGCGATTGGCGACGTTATCCGCAACTATACCCGTGAAGCCGGAGTCCGTAGCTTGGAGCGCGAGGTCGGCAAGATCTGCCGAAAGGTGGTCACGCGGCTCGTCCGGGGCAAGGGCAAGAAGAGCGTCACCGTGACGCCAAAACTGGTCAACGAACTGCTCGGGGTGCCTCCGTTCTCCCGCGACGTGAAGGAAGATGCTAACGCAGTGGGGTTCGCAATGGGCCTTGGCGTGACCTCAATGGGTGGGGAACTGATGCTCATCGAAGCCGGATTGATGGTGGGTGCGGGCAAAATCCAACTCACTGGAAAACTCGGAGATGTCATGCAGGAGTCCGCCCGTGCCGCCTATTCCTACGTCCGCAGCAATGCCGAATTTCTGGGCATCGATCCGGAAGTGTTTGGCAAAAGTGACCTGCACGTCCACCTGCCCGAAGGCGCAACGCCCAAGGATGGACCCTCTGCCGGGCTGCCTCTCATCCTCGCCATTGCCAGCACGTTCACTAAGATTCCGGTGCGGCATGAGGTCGCCATGACCGGCGAAATCACGCTGCGGGGGCACGTCACCGAAATCGGCGGACTCAAGGCCAAGCTGCTGGCCGCCAAGCGCGGTGAATTGAAAACGGTCCTCATTCCGATGGAAAACGAGAAAGACTTACCGGAGGTTCCGGACGAGATCAAGGAGGGTCTCAACGTCGTGGCGGTCCGGAATGTCAACGAGGCGTTTGAACTCGCCCTCGAAACCCACCCGACCCTGCTCCGGAATCAACCGTTGGTCACGCCGTCACCGGAAAGCGCTGCGGAGGAAATCCCCACGCCAATGGATGCCGCTGCCCAAACCTGAAGCCTGCCACTCCCGAACATCATGGTCCGTCACGCTCTCGATCCCACTTCCGAAATTTATCGGCTTCGGCATTCGCTCGCCCATGTTCTGGCGCAAGCCGTGCTGGAAATCCGACCCAATGCCAAGCTCGGTTTTGGTCCACCTATTGAGCATGGGTTCTACTATGACTTCGACCTCGAAGCGCCACTCACTCCGGAGGACTTCCCGGATTTGGAAAAGCGTATGCGACGCATCATCAACTCGGGGCAAACCTTTGAGCGCGAGGAGGTGGGCGCAGAAGAAATGAGCACTCGGCTGGAGGAGTCCCGACAGTCCTACAAGGTGGAGCAGGTGCAGGATTTGGCAGCACAGGGCGAAGCGCTCACGCTTTACCGCAACGGGCCGTTCTGGGATTTGTGTGAAGGCCCGCATGTTTTGAACACCAAGGAGATTCCAGGAAACTGCTTCGCGCTCGACACGCTTGCAGGCGCCTACTGGAAAGGCTCCGAGCAAAACACGATGCTCCAGCGTGTCTACGGCCTTGCGTTCGAGTCTAAGCTGGAACTGCGTGATTTTCAGGAAAAACGCCGACTTGCACTGGAACGCGACCACCGCAAGCTCAACACGCAGCAGCACTACTTCGTGATTGAGGAGGAGGTCGGCAAAGGTCTACCCCTCTGGATGCCCAACGGCACGGTGATCCGCGATGAATTGGAAAAGCTCGCAAAGGAGTGGGAGTTCCTTGGCGGCTACCAGCGCGTCGCCACCCCGCACATCACCAAGGAGAATCTCTACCACACTTCCGGGCACCTGCCGTACTATGCGGACAGCATGTTCCCTCCGATGGAAGTGGATGGGGAAAAGCTCTACCTCAAGCCGATGAACTGCCCGCACCACCACATGATCTACAAGGCGGTGCCTCGGAGCTACCGCGATCTGCCGGTGCGCTTTGCCGAGTACGGAACCTGCTACCGCTACGAGCAATCCGGAGAGCTTGCAGGCTTGCTGAGAGTAAGGGCGCTGACCATGAACGACGCCCACATCTACTGCACTCCAGAACAGGTGAAGGAGGAGTTCATCCGTGTCATGCGGCTGCACATTGACTACTACAACCTCTTCGGGCTACAAAACTTTTGGATGCGCCTCTCGCTTGCCGAAGAGGACACCACGAAGTTCGTGGACGATCCGGAAGTCTGGCCTCAGGCCGAAGCCTTGGTGATGGAAGCGATGGACGAAGTGGAGATTCCCTACGAGGCGGTGCGTGGAGAAGCTGCGTTCTATGGTCCGAAAATTGATTTCCAAGTGAGCAACGTTGTGGGCCGGGAAGAAACTGCCTCCACCAACCAGCTTGATCTGGTGATGGCGGGGCGCTTTGAGCTCACCTACAAGGGAGCCGTCGGCCAAGACCACACGCCGATGATCATTCATCGTGCGCCGCTGGGAACACACGAGCGTTTTTGCGCGTTCCTGATCGAGCATTACGGTGGAGCGTTCCCCACGTGGCTCGCGCCCGTGCAGGTCCGGATCATCCCTGTGGCTCCAACGTTCTCGGAGTACGCCCATCAGCTTCGGGGTGAGTTGCACCGCGATTTCTTGCGGATCGAAGTGGACGATTCTCACGACTCCTTCGGCAAGAAAATCCGCAACGGTGCAACCGCCAAGATCCCGAATTTGCTGATTGTCGGCGGCGAGGAGCAGAGCAATCAGGCCGTCACCTGGCAGCGCTACGGCAGCAAGGCCCGAGAGACGGTCGCGTTTACCGAATTCCAGTCCCGGATTCTGGAGGAAAACCGAAACCGAGCGGACTGGCGGAACGTGTAGGTGGATCGGATTCAGTCCCGGCCACCAGCAAGCAGCCACCAGCAAGCAGCCACCAGCAAGCAGCCACATGGCCGAAGCGGAAGCAGAAGAAAGCGTAGGCAGCACTGAACTCCCGGAAAATTTTGCGGAGGAACTGGCGACCCGTGTCGTGGTCATCCTCCAGAAGCAGATGGACCCGCTCATCGGCGGGGCTGAAGCGGCGGACTACGTTTACGAATCCTGCTACCCCGATCACCTCAGTTACTACCTCGACGCCCTCGAACTCCTCCACGAAAACACCGCGACCGAGAAGTTCGCTGGACTTGCCTGGAACGGCCTCATCAACGCTGCCGTCAATGACAAGAAGCTCGATGGGCTGCTGACCAATATGATGGGGGCCGCGCTCAAAGGCTACTACGCGCTCGAGAAGCCGGACGTGGAGTTGAAGGACAAAAAATTCTCCGGCTACTCCGCGGTCATGGCGATGACCTTCATCAAGATGGTGGAGAACAACGCCAGCAATGACGACAACTGCGCGGAGATCTACTCGCACCTTGTACGTCAGGAAATGGAGATTGACGCCAAGGCCCAGCAGGAGGAGAAGGAGACGGGCCGCAGTTCCCTGCCCAGCCTCCAAAAGATGTACGATGACGTCATCGACTTTCTCGCCACCCGTTCGGATTTCAAGGCGGGGTCTCTCAATCAGGACAACCCCTACGAGTTTGTCGGAGTCCTCCTGGAGAAGCTGCGTGGCTCCCGCCGCTATGTGATGCAGGACGTCATGAACCAGCGGGCGCTTGAGAAGAAGAAGCAGCTCGAGATGGAGTTGGAAAACCAACTCGCCGGTGCGGAAGAGGTGGTGATGGCTGCAGCGCCGTTCACAGAAGGACTGGGGTTCTTCGTCAAGGAGAAGCGCTACAACTACAAGTTCCTCGCGGTCGAAAAAATCCGCATGACCCTGCAACTGCTCGGCTCCATTGCAGGGTGCATCTACTTCCTTTTAGGTTACATGAACCTCTGGGGGATCAACTGGATCGACGGTGTGGGACTCTGCATCATCATGGTGATCTTCTCCCGAGTCGCCGGGGCGCGTTCCCGCTTTCAGTACTTCTACCCCGTGGACGTCAGCAAGGAGTTGGAGCAGAACTCCACACAGTTCATCAACGTGATGCGCCACATGTCCAAGGATCAGCTTGAGCAATTTGTTGTCCGGCAGATCAAGGTGGACCGTAACCAGAATTTTCTCTCGATGGTTCCGGAGTACGTCAAGTACCTCTATGCGATCATGCCCGACCGCAAGAACATGGTGATCACCGTGGACGAGCTATCGGAACTGGTGGAGAATTCCGAGATTGAAGTTGCCAAGCAACTCCGGGGTGCGCTCTGATGGCGTGGTTCCGGCAGCACAGCGCCCAACTCAACACCTCCGTCCAAATCCGGGGCTGGGTCCGCACCCACCGCGACTCCAAGAACCTCACCCTTCTGCGGCTCAACGACGGCTCGAACCAATCCGGAATTCAGATCATTGCCGAACCAACACGGAGGGCTGGGACGAGATCGCCCGCGCCACCACGGGAGCTTCGGTGGAGATGAGCAGCAGCCACCGCGCCCGCTTCTGAGCCGGAGCCGAACTTGGGATTCAGCCCCGCAACGCTTCCTTGAACCTCCTCATTGGCAGCAACGTCCACTGGTGGAACGCTGAGGCGGCATATGCGACCACCCTCGCTGCGCTGCTTCAGGATGCCGGGCATGAGGTCTGGGTCCTCACCCGTCCGGATTCCCTCAACGCCGAAAAACTCCAGGCGCGTGGGTTGCGTACTCTCACGGAGATCAACCTCAATTCCAACAACCCGCTCCAGTGGTTCCGAAGTTACCACCAACTCTGCGATTTCCTGCAAACACACCAGATTGATCTGATCCATGCCCATCGCTCCGAAGGCTACCCGCTCTTGGCCTTTGCCAAGCGGAAGCTCGGAATCCCCCTCGTCCGCACCCGTGGCACCGCCCGGCCTTTGCAGCAAAATTGGCTCAACCAAAAACTCTACGGGGACTGGACCGATGCGACCATTGCCGTTGGCGAAGTGGTGGCGCAGCAACTTCGGAATGTCCTCGATTTACCTGCAGGGCACCCCTATGTCATCTACTACCCTGCAGAGGATTCTGCCGATTCTAGCAACAACGAGCTTCCGGACTACCGGGCGGAATTTAAGATTCCGAACGATCACACGGTTCTGGCATTTGTCGGACGCATCCGTCCGGAAAAGGGGGTGCGGCTCCTGCTGGAGGCCTTCCGTCAGTTACTTGCGGAATTCCCCAAACTCACGCTGCTGTTGCTCTACCGCGACACCCTGTCCAAGAATCCGGAACTGCAGGCGGTGCAGGCGGATTTGCAGCGGCTGGGAGTGGCAACGCACGTCCGGATGGACGCCGAACGCGAGGATATCCGCCAACTCATGGCCTTCGCGGATGTGGGAATCGTTAGCTCCATCGCTTCGGAAGTGATCTGTCGGGTGGCGGTGGAGTTTTTCTCAGTCGGCACTCCGGTGGTCGCTTTTCCAACGGGGTGCTTGCCGGAAATCGTTGCGGACGGCAAAACGGGAGCCGTGGCCTCCACGCAATCCTCGGACGCCCTTGCCGAGGCGCTGCGTCCGTTGCTCGCCGATGCCGGATACCACAACTGGCTGAGCGACAACGCCCTACGCGAGGCCGAAACCCGCTTTGCCCCACAGCACATACTTGACGCCACCCTTGCCGTCTATCTGCAGCTTGGCGTGAAGTGACGGGTGCAAGTGAAAGTGCAGCAATTCTAATTTTAGCGTTAAGAGTCGCTAAAATTTATTGAGGAGAAAAAGTATGTTGTCCCGATAGCCAGTAGCTATTGCGATGCCAAGGCCGGCGGTGACCTGTGGACCTACCTTCCTCGCGCCCGGCGCAAACGGCGCCGGTGCTGCCCGCGGCAAGAAG
>PBTB01000104.1 GCA_002726945.1 Deltaproteobacteria bacterium
CTATTATGCTCGCTATCGAAAACACTCGGCAAACTCATGGAAAACTCCTGAGCAAGCCGAACGTGAGTTCTTTGATGAACTCGCTTGTCACCCTTAACTCATTGTCTCTTTTTTCTGGGCAGGGCCATACAATGAGCAGCGTCCTCATCAGGCTTTAAACGGACTCACTCCGGAACGGGTGCTCCAGAACCACCGGAAACAACAGTCTCCACTTATCAGTGGCACTAACTCAGGGAGGTAGGACCCATGACAACACTTGAAGGAAAAGTAGCACTCATCACAGGAGGGGCTCGTGGCATTGGGCGGGGCATTGCGGTGGCACTAGCGGAGGCTGGAGCAGATGTAGCTATTGCCGATGTTGAAGAAATCTCCAGTTCGGCCCAGCAGTATGGTACTGAAGCGGTGGGGGGAATGACGGCGGCTCAAACGACTCTCAGCGAAATTGAAGCTTTGGGCCGACGGGCGATCTCCCTGCAAGCGGATGTTCGCCGGAAAGGCGACACGCAACAGATGGTCGAAGCGACGGTTCGGCAGTTGGGCCCTCTGGATATCCTCGTTTGCAATGCCGGGGTGATCAATCTCTCGCCTGTGGAAACAATGACCGAGGAAGCCTGGGATCTCACCTTTGCCGTCAACACAAAAGGCATTTTCCTCTCCTGTCAAGCAGCCATCCCTGCTTTGAGAGCCCGAGGCGACGGTTGTATCATCAACATCGCCTCTGTTGCTGGAAAAAAAGGAGCGCCGGAACTGGCCCACTATTGTGCCTCGAAATTCGCGGTGGTGGGCTTCACCAATGCCCTGGCGAAGGAACTGGCCCCTGCCAATATTCGGGTCAATGCGATTTGTCCAGGGATTCTCCGCACCCAAATGTGGGAATATTTAGCCGAAGGATGGAAGCGTCCGGACGAATCGAAAGAGCAATCCTGGCGGCGTATCCTTGCATCCCAAATCCCGCTGGGCCGTCCTCAAACCCCGGAGGACATTGGGCAACTGGCCGTCTACCTCGCACACGCCAAGAACGTCACCGGTCAAGCCATCAATGTGGATGGAGGCCAAGCGGGTCCTTAAGGATTTCAATCTTGTGTGAATCAAAAAAAGAGGCTCATGTCGGCAAACAGGTGAAATGCGAGCTGGTAGCACGGGGCGGCGCTGGCGAGCATGGCGTCTCCGTGCAAGGATTTGGGATTCAGCTTAACCGGAGTGGCGGAAAGGGTTTCGTTCACACCACTTGGCAGACCTCCGGGAATTCGGCAACGAACTCCTGAAACACGGGCCAGAGGGTTTCGACTGACGTGGCTTTCTGGATGAAGCCTGCGCCCAGTTTGTGGAGCAGGATGAAATCCACCCCAGCGCCCTCTGCTTTCTTGTCGTGCAGGATGAGCGTTTGGAAGGATTTGGTGTTGAGCGCAGGTAGCACAATGGGAGTGAGCCGAGGCACCAAGAAATCCCGGATTCGTGACCAATCTCTTTCCTGCAAGTGCTCCCACTTGCGGGAAAGGTAAGCAGCAAACAGCATTCCGGTGCCGACCGCTTCGCCGTGGAGGTAGGCGCCGTAGCCCGCATGGGTTTCAATCAGGTGTCCCAGCGTGTGACCGAAATTGAGGGTGGCCCGCAGGCCCGTTTCGGTTTCGTCCTGCTCCACGACTTTGCCTTTCACTCCACACGAACGCAAGATCGTTGCTTCCCAAAACTCACGGGACTCCGCCTCGTTGGCTCGGTAATCGTACTCTGCGTTCACCAGCGGCCCGGCCTGAATCGTCTCAAACAGTTTTGCATCGTGGACGAATCCGTGTTTGGCCAGTTCAAAGTAACCCGCCAGAAACTCACGGGGAGGCAGTGTCCGGAGGAAGGCGAGGTCCATGCAGACATGGACGGGCTGCTTGAAGGCGCCAATGGTGTTCTTGCCGTGCGGGTGGTTCACCGCCGTTTTGCCACCCACGCTGCTGTCCACGTCCGCCAGCAGGGTGGTGGGCACCTGAAGAAAGGGGATACCGCGCATGAAGGTTGCGGACGCGAACCCCGCCATGTCTCCGATCACACCGCCTCCGAAGGCGATCAGCAACGTCTTGCGGTTCGCCTGCACGTCCATCAGGAAATCGTAAATCCGGTTCAGTGTCTCCAGATTCTTATACCCCTCTCCATCCGGAAGCACACAGGTGTCCACCCGTCCTTGCCAACCACTCAAGCTCTGGGAGATGCGGTTGGGGTAGAGGTTGTGAATCGTGGTGTTCGTGACCACCACGGCATGGGTAGTTCCGGAAGCGGCCACCGCCTGCGGCAAGTCGGAATCCACGATTTCCGTGCCGATGCCAATGTTGTAGCTGCGTCCGGGGAGTTGGATGGTCAGGGTTTGCACAGGTTGGCTTGATCGCAATTCAAAACGCTTCAGTAGCCGAGTTGCTCGGCGAGGTCGTCCAAACCCCGGGCCACCCAGTCAAAATTGCCGTTGGAAAGCGTGGCCAGGGTGAGGGTGCGAATTCCGGATGCGGTGGCCATGCAAATGCTCGGAGTCATTCAGGCGCTTTTCCGCAGTGGAATCGCCGGAGTAGCCTGCACCTGCGTCTTGGCATCCCGCAGGGCGGTGCGCAGCCCTTCCTCAATGACGGGATGGTAAAACGGCATTTCCAGCATTTGTGCGATGGTCAACTGCTGCTGGTGCGCCCACGAGAGCAGATGTCCCAGATGCTCCGCCTGCGGCCCGAAGATTTGCGCTCCAAGGAATTGCCCGGAAGCCGGATCGGCGTAAACGTGCATCAGTCCTTGGTTCTTGAGCATCACACGGCTGCGGCCCTGCCCCTCGAAGGACACCCGCCCGACGACGTAGGGGCGTTTTTGCAGATGCGCCCAACTCTCTCCCACCATCGCCACCTGCGGATCGCTGAAGATCACACTGAGCGGTGAACGTCGTCGTCCGGACTGCACCTGCGGAAAGCGTCCGGCGTTGTCTCCGGCAATGCAGCCTTCGTCCGAGGCTTCGTGCAGCAGGGGGAGGTCGTTGTTCACGTCCCCGGCAATGAAGATGTGACTCTTGCCGCAGCGCAGGGTGGTCGCGTCATACTCCGGAACTCCCTTCGCATCCAAGGCAAGCGACGTGTTTTCCAGCGCGAGTCCCTTGACGTTCGGAGTGCGTCCCGTCGCCACCAGCACATAATCGAATAGCTCCTCGACCTGTCCTCCGGATTCACGGTCAATGAAGCGCAAGGCCACTTGCTGCCCACAACGCGCCAAACTCAGCCCCTTGACTCCGGGATCAAGCGGGAACTCGGACTGGAACTGCCGGAGCGCGTATTCCTGCACCTCCGAATTGCCCAGTGCCCGCAGAAAGCGCCCCGAGAGGCCGAACATGCGCATGCGCACTCCCAAGCGGTGCAGGGCCTGTCCAAGCTCAAGACCGATGACTCCCGGACCAAAGACCGCGACCGACTCTGGGAGATCGATCCAACTGAACACATCATCGTTGATGACAAGTCGGTCGCCCAAGCCCTCGAACATCGGCAGAATGCTCGGAGTCGATCCGGTGGCGATTACGATGCGGTCGGCATGAATGCGCGTGTGATCGTCCACTTGCAGGGTGTGGTCATCGAGAAACCAGGCGTAGCCACGAATACGGTGCGGCTCCGGAATCGCCTCGGTGTCCTCCACGACAAACCCCACAAAACGGTCGCGCTCGTGGCGCACACGGTCCATCACCTCCATGCCGTTGATTACCGGAGGCTCGGCATGGACTCCAAAGCCATGTGCCCGCTTGATGTCGTGTGCGGCCTCGGCAGCAGCAATCAGCAGTTTGCTTGGCATGCAACCTACACGGGCGCAGGTGGTTCCGTAGGGACCGCCTTCGATCAACACCACACTTTCCGTGTGCGCCCTTGCCCTCCGGAACACGTTCAAGCCCGCGCTGCCCGCGCCAATCACGGCGACATCAACGTTTCGTTCCTGCATCTTGCCCATCACAACTTCTGACGTTTCATTTTTTGATTTCCTGTTGCCCCTCGCCGATCTTGTTTGCGGCCTGCTTTTCAAGAACAGTATGTCCTTTGCCTCTCAATACCGCAACCGCTCGCTCAAAGCTTCCCTTCCGCACAAGCAGATAATCCGTGTCAACGGTGGAGACGGCAAACACGGAAATCCCTGCGTCTGCCAGCGGTGCCGTGAGGCCAGTGAGAATCCCGGTCAGGGCAATCGCACTATGTGTCGATGCCTTTTATAGTAAAAAACGTTAAGAAACGAACACTGTTATCCTAGGTTAATATTGTTTAATATCAATGAATTGAATTCTTGTATTTTAGTAGAAATGTGTTCTAGAATATATAGTTTTGACTATAAAAGCTTGGCTCATGTCGGGAAACAGGTGAAATGCGATCTGGTAGCACGGGGCGGCGCACCCGTGCTCACGCCCGGCAGGGGCAACCCGCAGTGGAAGCCGCAAAGGTGCGCTGCTCGTCCGATGGCTGGCAGACCCACTTGGTGCTGGAACTGGCCTGCACCCGCACCCAGCACAACCGCCACCACGCCGTGATCCTCGCGGAAGAATTCAACCTCCGGGCCTACCAGATTTCGCTGGAATGCCGCTAGGCCCTCTTCGTTCCGGAGTTGACACGAGCCGAAAATTCCGATAGTTTGAAAAAAAATGGGTCATTCTGGAGCCTGTGGGCTGGCGTTTCGCCCAGCCCTGATTGGGCAGTGTTCCGGACACGATCCGCTTCCCAAAGGAGGGTATATGCGCATCCATCTGATTCTGCTCGCCACACTGCTGCTCGGTAGCACCTTGGCGTTGGCCCAAAAACCTCCCCAATCTGCCATGGCGACACCCCGGATCTACGATGAAGCCTACCTGAGTCTGTGGGTGAAGCGGCTTGCCTTCATACAGGCGGCCAGCACACGCCTTGGCCGTGCTGACGGAAAGTACCAGCCTCCCTCAACTCCGGCGGGCAAGCGGATTCGCTCCTCCGATACCATGCCCAAGGGTCAGGTGAACCCGGGTTTCACCGCCAAGGCTCGCACCCACCCCTCCCTGCTCCAGAGATAACTCCCACGGCCTGAATGCTGCGGACCCAAAACAGGTGTCGGCTGAGTGTGTGGGGCGTGGCTCTGCTGCTGTGCTGGGGAACTTCAGCCTGGGCCGAGTGGGAAGTGATCAGCGGGTTCCGCAATTGCGTGCAGGACGCCCGCACCCTTTTCTTCCGTGCCTGCGGACATGGCAACGGCGGAGTACTGGGAACCCTCAGTTCGGAGGCGCTTCCGGGGCGCCCTGTTTTCCTGATGCTCTCCCGGCAGGCGCGGTTCGGCTGGGTGGTGGAATTGCACTGGAACACGCTGCTCCCGCTTGCCGCCCAAGCCAAAATCACCTTCCACACCGACAGTGGCGAATCCGTCTCGCTCATGGCGATCAATGGCCGCAACGATCTTGACGGCATCCTCCAGTCAATCTCGACGGTCTTTTTCGTTCCGGAATCGTTGCTGCAAAAGCTGGAGGGCACGTCACAGTTTGGCCTCCTCTTGGAAGACGACCTGCAAAATCAACTCAGCGCAAAAGGCTCAACGTCCGGACTGGCCGAGGCCAGAAGCACCTACCTCGCACAGGGCGGAAACCGCATCCCGGCGGGTTAACCACCGCCGCCTCGTCCTGGAAACCGCTTGCGAAATTGCCGCCGTCACGTTCTGATGCGCCAACCTGATTCTTACACCCCGCTCTTGTCTTCGCCATGCGGCTCTTGATGCTGCTCCTGAAGTTGTCCCTGTTAATTCTGATCCTGCTGGCCACGCTCGGTGTGATTGGCTTGGGCATTGGCTTCGTGTACCTTGAGCAACGGGGAGAGGATCCGCTTGCGCTGGTGAAGGAGGTGAAGGAAAACCCGAGGGAATCCTTTCGACAATTGAAGGACGGCGTCAAGGAAGTCCCATGGCGGGAGCGGGCCGAGGAGTTGATCGAAGACACCCAACAGTCCCTGGCCGCGATCACCGCCAAAGTGCGCTCGCAGTTCCCCGGAGCAGAAAAAACATCTGCTCCCGAACCCCCCAAGCCCGCTCCACCCCCCTCTCCCTCCCAACCGCAGGAACCTCTGAAAGCCACGATCCAATCCCCCGCCTCGCCTCGGCGCCAACTCCCCCGGCCGCCAGCGGACATCGCCCGGCAGTTACAGAAGATTTTTCCGGAAATGAACGATCGGCAAATCCGTGAAGCCTACCGCCGCAACCAGTTGATGGGGCAGACCGAATGAAGTGCGGAAAACGTCCCTTCCGGAAACACCATGGCTTTTGGTGGTTGCTGGGGCCCCTGTTGCTGATGAGTCTGGGATTCTCCGGCTGTGGTGGCCCCTCCCGCACAGCCACTTTGAGTGACAAGCTCTACAACCCTGAAGAGTGCCACCGCCTGAAAAAAGAACGCCGTTACAGCCTGATCCATAAACCCAAGGTGTGCTGGATGTTTTTTTAGCGCACCAACTGTGTCATCGGCGGATCTGCTCCGCTTGACTCCATGGTATCTACCCCATGCCGAACTGGTGAAGCTTCAATGCGCGTCCAGCCAGTTTTCGCCGCTGCCGAGTTCCACCACCAGCGGGACCTCCAGCCCAATCACGGATTCCATTGTTTTCTGCACCAGCGTCCGCAACTCCGGCTCCTCCTCACGCAGAACATCGAAAACCAACTCATCGTGAACCGACAGCACCATCCGGGATTGTAGCTGCTGCTTTCGCAGTTGTTGCTCAATCCTGATCATGGCGAGCTTGATGATCTCGGCTGCCGAACCCTGGATGGGAGTGTTGACCGCCGCACCTTCAGCCATGCGCTTGGCGAGCCCCTCCCCGTTGATGTCCGGCAGGTAACGCCGCCGTCCCAGCAGGGTTTGCGCAAAACCCTGCTTGCGGGCCTGATCGAGGAAGCGTTCCTGAAGCGCGTGGATGGTCGCGTACTTCTGGAAAAAGCGTTCGATGAACGCCTTGGCTTCGCCCTTGGGGGTATGCGTCACCAGCGCCAGCCGCTCGGCCCCCATGCGATAGATGAGTCCAAAATTGATTTCCTTGGCGACCGAGCGCATTTCCCGTGTGACTTCGTTTTCGGCAACTCCGAAAACTGCAGAGGCGGTGAGTGCATGGATGTCCAGCCCGTCGCGGTAAGCGGCGAGGAAAGTGGGGTCTTTCGAGTAGTGCGCAACCATACGCAGTTCGATCTGGCTGTAATCTGCCGAGAGCAAAACCCGTTCTGGTGCGGACGGCACAAACGC
This sequence comes from Deltaproteobacteria bacterium, assembly GCA_002726945.1. Lineage (GTDB taxonomy): Bacteria > SAR324 > SAR324 > SAR324 > NAC60-12 > UBA8110. The sequence goes on from PBTB01000104.1 coordinate 7,223, forward strand.
CCGTCGGACCCGACGGCCTTCCACTGTGCGCACCGGGATGTTCTGGAGGTTGGGATTCTCCGAGGAGAGACGTCCGGTCGCGGTCGTGGTCTGGTTGAAGCTTGAGTGGATGCGCCCAGAGCGTGAATGGACGCAGGTGGGCAGTTGGTCAAGGTAGGTGTGCTTGAGCTTGTAGAGCGAGCGGTAATCCAGCAGTGTCCGGGGCAGTTCGTGTCCGGCCAGTTTTTCCAGCGTCTCCTCGTTGGTGGAAAGTCCCAGTCCAATTTTGATCTTCTTGGGTTTGATCCGGAACTGCTCGTGCAGCCGCAGTTTTTCGTAGAGGATATGCTGCAACTCCACCACGGAATTGACGTTGAACCCCTCCCCCGCCAGTTGGTGAATTTGTGTCCGCAACTCATTGAGTCGGATCTCGAATTCGCTGGAAATCTCATTGAGTCTGGGGACATCCACGGACACGCCGGTTTGCTCCAAACGGGCAAGCGTTTGCGCAAGAGGGAGTTCAAGCGCACGGTACACGGGCCACACTCCGGTTTGCTCCAACTGCGGGGTCAAGCGTAGATGCAACGCACAAATTGCAACCGCATCCGCCCCCAAGCGTTGACGGGTCGTGGCTTCTTCATCAACAAGCATGGAAAGCTGCGGGCCGTCCTCTGTCACCACCTCCGGACGCCAGAGTTGGAGACGTCGGCTGATCAGGAAATCCAAGTCCTGCCGCTGCTCCAACGGGTCCGCGAGGTGCGCCGCGATCATCACATCCCCAACCACGCCCTCCAGTGTGATTCCTGCGGTTGCAAGGATTTGCGTCACCTGCTTGAGATCATGCACCACCTTGGGAACCTCCGGGTTTGCCAGCCAAGTATGGAGAGCGGCTGGCGGCTGGCGGCTGGCGGGTTGTCTGAAATCCACCACTCCGGTTTGTCCGGATTCCCCGGAAATCGCAAGGTACGTCAGCCGCAGGTCCACCTGATGTCCTCCGTCATGCGCAAACGCCAGTCCGCACGGCGTTCCGGAAGGCAGCGATTGGAGGAAGCGTTCGCACTGCGTCGGGGTTTCCAGCAGGCGGATCGCGATCTGCATGGGCTCCCGCTTGGTTTCTGGAATTTCGGGGGCTGCCAACGCGGGTGTGCCACCCTGCGCTACCGTCGCAGACGCTGGCGGGGCTTGCCCTGGAGTATCCGGAGGCACGGCGGGTTTGGGCTGTGCTTTTGGCACGGACGAATCCCCGAAACGTCTGAGCATGGTGTTGAACTCCAACTCCTCCAGCAGGGCAAGGAATTCCGGATTCCCGCGCAGTTCCACCCGCTCAACGTGCAAATCCTCCAAGGTCGCTGGAATTGGCACCTCGGTGTCGATCGTGACCAATTCTCGCGAGAGCAGGGCGCTTTCGTGTCCGAACTCCAGCTTTTCCCGGAGCTTGCCCTTCACCTGATTGAGGTTTTCGTAAACGCGGGCGATGCTGCCGTGTTCCTGAATCAGCTTCACCGCCGTCTTCTCGCCCACGCCCCGGACTCCGGGGATGTTGTCCGAGGCATCGCCCATCAGGCCCAAGACCTCAATCACCTGCGTGGGAGTGCCGCCAAACCGCGCCCGCACGGCCTCCAACCCTAACCGCTCGTTGTGGTGGTTGAGCATCACGATGGTGTCGGTGATGAGTTGCATGAAATCCTTGTCGCTCGTGACCATCACGCCTGCGATCTTGCGTTCGCTGCACCAGCGCATCAGCGTGCCGATGATGTCGTCCGCTTCGTATCCGGGCAGGATCAGGTAGGGCAGTCCCAGCGCCGTCATCAGCCTCGGCAGGTACGGAAGCTGCGCCACAAGATCGTCCGGCATCTTCTCCCGCGTTGCCTTGTACCCCGGGAAGCGCTTGTGCCGGAAGGTCGGCTCGCTTGAATCCGAGGCGACTGCGAGGTAATTGGGACGTTCTTCCTCCAAAATCTTGAGAAGCTGCATGAGGACCGTCCGGATGCCACTGGTATTGAGACCCTTCGAATTGATCAGCGGGTTGCGAATCATGGCAAAGTAGCCTCGGTAGAGGACGGCCATCGAGTCAACGGCGAACAGTTTTGGCATGGGTGCAATCGCATGTGAATGGGGTTCGGAGTTGGTGTTTGGAAGCGTAGTCGATGGGAACGGGGGCGCAAGCCGGAATTTGCACGTCAAGTGCATTCCCTCTGACCGTTCTGAAACTCAGGAGATTCCTGTGCCCAAACGAGTGCGCCTTTTTCTCTTTGCCCTCCTCCTCCTCCCCACGCTGCTGCTGGCAACGGTTCTGGAGGTGGGCGCCGGGGAAATCCGCAGGCTCTATCCGGGGCTGGCGTACCTTGCACGGGGTAATGCGGGCATCTCCTACTCCCAAGACGAGTACGCCCTCTTCTACAACCCCGCCGGTTTGGGAGATGCCAAGGAGTTCATCTTCGTCACTCCTTTCGTGTTTGAGGGATCACAAACCGCTTTTGACATCGCCCAGGGCAAAATCTCCACCAGCGGCAGCACCTCGGCCGTCGCTCAAAACCTGCTGGGCAAGACGATCCACCTGCGCATCCCCTACATCTTCAAGCCCACCACCTTGCTCAACATGCAACTGGTGTATCCGTTTGGAAAGCGCTATTCCGGATTCACACTCGCTGCCCTCATAGGAGGGGACCGCACCTTGCGCATCGGAGTTTCGGATGCCGTCAACCTCAATCTGACCGTTGCTGATCGTCTGGAACAGTTCACCACCATCGGTTTGGGAATGCCCATTTTCAAGGGGCAGTACAACATCGGCTTCAGCGCCATGCAGATTGAACGCTGCGACAAGTCCAGCACCAGCAGCGTGTCTGGCATTAGCTCCGGTTTTACCTCCTTTGTCAACAATGCCGTTTGCACCACGGGTGAAATGCGCAAGGGGACCAGCTTCACCCTCGGTTTTCAGCAGCGCATGACCTCTCTGCAGTTCCTGCGTATGTCTTGGGGGATGTCCATTCTCAATGCCGGGGGACTCAAGTTCGCCCGCAATTCCGGGGAAACCACTCCGCAAGACGAGAAGCAGGAGGTCAACATCGGCTTGGCGATGCAGCCCAATCTTGGTATTGCCCGCACCCTGCTCCTCGCAGATCTGCGAGACCTGACCAAGAATCACGCGGATGACACCGCCTGCAAGAGTGCCGGTGGAACAACCGCCACCAACTGCTGGTACAAGCGGCTCCACCTTGGACTGGAATTGGGTTTCTTGGGGGATTGGATCATCCTGCGCTCCGGCTACAATCAGGGCTATCCAACTTCCGGCTGGGAATTGAGCCTACCCTTCTTACCGGTAATCCGCTATGCTGATTACAAGGTCGAAACAGGAACCCCCTCCGGTGTTGCTGAGCAACGCAAGGCCATCGAATTCTCTCTTGAGTTCTGAGGTCGTCATGACGCATCCTCTCTGCTTCATTGTGCTGGGCATTGCGCTCACAATCACGCTGGGCAACTGCGGCAACAACCTCGTCAGCGATTCAAGCACAGGCGACTGCACAAGCTACCTCAGTTCCCGCGACTACGACAGCGCCCTCACCACCTGCACCAGCTACAAGGACAAGGCCTCCGCCTACATGGGCAAGGCCGGATACGACTACATCAACCTGCTCGACAATTCTGGAAGTACCCCCACCGTCGGCACTGATTCTGAAAGCTTCGGCGCCGATGACATCGGTACAGACACAGGCGGCGCAACCTTTTTCAAAATCCTCAAGCTGACCTACGAAGACATCAACGACGCAACCGCCCGCAAGACCGCAGTCCAATCAGCACTCACCAATCTGGGTAGCGCCATCACACAACTCAAGCCGGTCTATTCCTCCGACAAGGACGCCGCGACCAACTACGCGATTACCAACCTACTGGCTCTCAAGCTCGACGAGTCCATCCAACTCGATTCTGCCGGAGCAGCCTCTTGTGTTGATTCCAATTCAACCGCCGCCACCAGCGAGTTTTCCTGCACCGGGCACTCCAGCAGTCCGGGTTCCACCAACCCGGCGTTTCGCAAAAACGATGGCTTTCTCCAAAAAGGTGAGAAGCGCAAAGCTTTTGATGCCGCCTGTGGAACCTTCACTGCTGGTTCACCTTCAAGTTGCAGTTCGGATGTGTGCAGCCCCTTTACCAACAGTATAACTTACCTCTCCCAAGCTGCGGACGGCTTCACCTATGGATCATTTGGTTCCTCAAGTGTTTCCAGCTTAATGAACACCGCCGGACAAGCCACCTGTCAAGCCATCAAATGCCTCTCTGAGGCAGGTCTCTGCGACATCAACAACTATTCTGCCTGTAAATCCGGAGGAAAGTTTGAAGCTTCATGCAGTTGACCACCCCCTGACATGCTCGATCACCGTGATGCTCTCGACCTGAACGCTTGGGCTGCACAAGCGGAACGGGAACTCCGTGGGAAATCTTCCGAATCGCTGAACTGGCAGACTCCGGAGGGCATCGAACTCAAGCCACTTTACACCGCCGAGGACTTGCAGCGGCTGGAATTCACCGACACGCTTCCAGGCAGTTTTCCGTTTCTGCGTGGGCCATGGGCGACGATGTACGCGAACCGTCCGTGGACGATCCGGCAGTACGCAGGATTCTCGACCGCCGAGGAATCCAACGCCTTTTACCGGAAAAACCTCACCGCCGGACAAAAGGGGCTGAGTGTCGCCTTCGACCTCGCCACGCACCGGGGCTACGATTCAGACCACCCACGTGTGGTCGGAGACGTGGGCAAGGCCGGGGTCGCCATTGATTCAGTGGAGGACATGAAGCGGCTCTTCAACGGCATTCCGCTCAACGAGATGTCTGTCTCGATGACCATGAACGGGGCGGTCTTGCCCGTGCTGGCGGCCTACATTGTTGCAGCGGAGGAGCAGGGCGTCCCACAGTCCAAGCTCAGCGGGACCATCCAGAACGACATCCTCAAGGAGTTCATGGTCCGCAACACCTACATCTACCCGCCTGCGCCCTCCATGCGCATTGTCGGCGACATCATCGCCCACACCGCCGCACAGATGCCGCGCTACAACTCCATCAGCATCAGCGGCTACCACATTCAGGAAGCGGGCGCGACGGCGGTACAGGAACTCGCCTTCACACTCGGCGACGGGCTGGAATACGTCCGCACCGCGCTGGCACGGGGTATGGCGATTGACCAGTTTGCACCCCGGCTTTCGTTCTTCTTCGGAATTGGCATGAACTTCTTCATGGAAGTCGCCAAGCTCCGGGCCGCCCGCCTGCTTTGGGCACAACTGCTCCAGCCCTTCCAGCCCGAAAACCCACAGTCCCTGATGCTGCGCACCCATTGCCAGACCTCCGGCTGGAGTCTCACGGAGCAGGATCCCTACAACAACATCGTGCGCACCACCATCGAGGCGCTGGCCGCCGTGCTGGGCGGAACGCAGTCGCTGCACACCAACTCCTTCGATGAAGCCCTTGGCCTGCCCACGGAGACCTCCGCACGCATCGCCCGCAACACGCAGCTCATCCTTCAGGAGGAAACCGGCATTCCCAACGTGATTGACCCCTTCGGCGGTTCCTACTTCATGGAATCCCTCACCCACTCGCTTGCCAACGAAGCCCGCAAGCTGCTGGACGAAATCGCAGCCCTGGGCGGCATGACTAAGGCGGTTGAATCCGGAATGCCCAAGCAGCGCATCGAAGAGTCTGCCGCCCGTCGGCAGGCACTCATTGACCAGGGTGAGGAGGTCATCGTCGGCATCAACAAGTATCAGGCGGAGGGCGTGCCTCCCGTCGAGGTCCGGGACATTGACAACAGCGCCGTCCGCGATGCGCAAATCCGCAGCTTGCAAGAGATCAAGGCAAGCCGGGATTCCGTGCAAGTTGAGTCCACGCTGGGTGCGATCCAGCACGCCGCCGAGTCCGGGGAGGGCAACCTGCTCGAGCTCAGCATCAAGGCCATCCGAGCCCGCACCACCGTCGGCGAGGTTTCCGAGATGATGGAACGCGCTTGGGGCCGCTACAACGCTCCGATCCGCGCCTCCTACGGAGTCTATGCCGGAAGCTACCCCGACCCGCATGAACTGTCCGCCGTCAAATCCACCGTTGAGGAATTTGCCTGCAACGAAGGGCGCCGACCACGATTGCTCGTCGTCAAGCTGGGGCAGGACGGGCACGACCGCGGCGCGAAGATCATTGCCACCGCCTTTGCCGATCTCGGCTTTGACGTGGACATCAGCCCGCTCTTCCAAACCCCGGAGGAAGTCGTCAAGCAAGCCATCGAGAACGATGTTCATGTCATCGGTGTCTCCAGTCAAGCCGCTGGCCACAAAACCCTCGTCTCGTGCCTGATGGCCGAACTCCGGACGCAGGAGGCTGAGGACATCCGTGTTGTCGTCGGCGGGGTGATTCCCCCACAGGATTACGACTACCTCCGCAGTTTGGGGGTCGCCTGCATCTTCGGCCCCGGAACCCCCATTCCCCAAGCCGCCTGCGAGGTGCTACACGCGATTCAGGAGTCGACGCGGCAGGCAGCATGAGCCGTGCCAGTTCCAGCCTTGATCCGGACGTGATCCGCTCCGGGAACCGCCGCGCCCTTGCCAAGGCGATCACCCTGCTCGAAAGCTCCCGCCCTGCCGATCAGGTGACAGCGCAACAACTGCTGGAGGCCGTGCTACCCGATTCCGGACATGCCCTGCGGCTTGGCGTCACAGGGGTTCCCGGAGTTGGCAAAAGCACCTTCATCGAATCCTTTGGACTCCACCTCATCGAGCAGGGACACCGCGTGGCAGTCCTTGCCGTTGATCCAACCAGCCTCGTCACCGGCGGCAGCATCCTCGGCGACAAGACGCGGATGCCCGAACTCTCGCGCCATCCCGCCGCCTTCATCCGTCCCTCACCCTCATCCGGCATCCTCGGCGGCGTTGCCCGCCGCACCCGCGAAGCTCTCTTGCTGTGCGAGGCGGCAGGCCACGATGTCATCCTCGTCGAAACCGTTGGGGTCGGGCAGTCCGAAACGCTGGTCGCTGCGATGGTGGACTGCTTCCTCGTGCTGCTGCTGCCCAATGCGGGGGACGAGTTGCAGGGCATCAAGAAGGGCATCTTGGAGGTCGCCGATTTGCTGGTGGTGAACAAGGCGGACGGAGATCAGATCCCGCTGGCAAAAAGCACCCAGCAAGCGTATCGGCAGGCGTTGCGGCTGGTGCGCTCCAAGGCGTCCAGAGGGGCGCTGCCGGTGCTGACGTGCAGTGCGCTGGAACGGAGCGGGCTGGGCACGGTTTGGGAAGCAGTGCAGGCGTTCGAGCAACATGTACGCGATTCCGGAGCGTGGGAACAGCAGCGCAAAACTCAGGCGCGGCAGTGGCTCCGGACGCTGGTCGAGGAAGGGCTGCTGCGCGAATTCCGGAGCCGCCCGGACGTGCAGGACCGCTTGCAGGAATACGAACAGGCCGTTGAGGACGGAGAACTGCTGCCCACACAGGCGGCAGAGCGACTGCTGCACTCCTAGCTGCTGCCGTCCTTGATGAACTCCGGGGCTTTGTCCAGAGCGCTGGAGGTATAGCGCAGCATCTCCAGCTTGACCCCCAGATCAATGGTCGCTGTGGTCTGGCGGGGGCAGTGCTTGAGGACGAACTCCGCCGTGTCCAGCACAGGGGCCAGTCGCGGACGCTTGGGGAGGGTTGCGAGCTTGAGGTACTTTTGCAGGGGGCGGGGGTGGAGCGTCGCGTTGTCTTGGGTCAGGGGCCACAGCCCGCTTTAGTACACCGCTTCAGTCACCTTGGGCAAATCCGCATTCCCGGTCACCAGCACGACCACCTGCGCCTCCGGAGCCGCCCCGGCAAGAGCACAACCTTCCTCCTTGACCTGCCGCTCCACTCCGGGAAGCGTAGATCCACCGCTCAGGAGCTTGACGGATAGGTTTGCTGATAACCAGGATGCCGTCCCAACGTCTTGGCCTCGTAAACGCCACGGGCAATCGCCCGCGCCACGCAGTCGGCGGCCATCTGTCCCAAACGTGCAACGTCCGCGACCGGGTTTTTGGGAGAGAGGGTTTGCACCCCAGTGGCGAGAACAAACACGGTGTCGCCGTCAAAGGGTGTGTGGACAGGCCGCAACGCCCGTGCGAGTCCGTCCTGCGCCATGATTGCGAGGCGCTGCGCTTGTGCCCGTGAGAGCTTGGCGTTGACCGCGACCACGGCGAGCGTCGTGTTCGTGAGTTCCTGAAACGGTCCCTCGAAGTTGTAGTCGAGCGGCAGTTCGGCTTCCGGAGCAGGCGGGGGTCGGTTGCCAAACTCGCCGTTGCGCTCCAGCGGCCACGCCCAGAACTCTGGGCGTCCCGGCAAGGTGGCGGAACCGAAAGCGTTGACGGCGGCAAGAGCGCCGACGATCCATCCGGATTCGTGGACGAGCGACGCACTGCCGATCCCGCCCTTGAGTGAACCGCATTTTGCACCTGTGCCCGCACCCACGTTCCCCAGCGGGCACTCCTCGGCCCCCGCAGCGACCGCCGCCTTGCCCAACTCGAAGTAGGTCCGCTCCCCCATCCGCGTTTTGTCCCCGCCGTTGTGCAAATCGAAGAGGATCGCCGCAGGCACGATGGGAACCACCATCCCTTGCCCCACGGGAAATCCACGCCCCTGCTCGTTCAGCCACGCCGAAACGCCGCTGGCCGCTTCAAGTCCGTGGGCGGAGCCGCCGCTGAAGACGATGGCATGGGCGACCTCCACCAGTGTTGAGGGTTGCAGGGCATCGGTCTCGCGGGTGCCCGGACCTCCGCCCCGGCAATCGACCGCCACGACCGCCGGTTCATCTGGAAGCACCACCGTTGTCCCGCTCAGCAACGCCATGTCCTGCGCATGTCCCACCCGGATTCCGGAAACATCCGTGAGCGCGTTACGCGGGCCGGGGGTCATGGTGTGTTTCAGGCCGGGACAGCGACAGTTTCCCGCAGCTTGTCCAATTCAATCTCCAGGTGGCAGTAGTAACACTCCACTCCCTGTGAGTCCTCCAATGCCTGGCGGTATGCCTCCATTCCTCTGGACTCCGGAAGGGGTTCCTGATCACTAAGCATCCCCTCCAAGTGAAATTCCAGAGCTTCCTTCATGTGGTTACGGGTTTGCTCAACCGTTGTCCCCGTCGTGACACAGCCGGGCACCTCTGGCGCATACGCAGAGTAGTTATTCTGCACCTTTTCAATCACCACCAAGTATTCCACTTTGCCTCCTTTGTCTGGATTCATCTCAAGCCCGCTTGCTTCATGATGCTGATTTCCGTCCCCTTTGCCAAATCATCATTCGGGTGCCCCGGAACGGTCACTTTTCCGGGCAGTTCAGGATGAGTGTATTGCTGATGACTCCCACGAGTGGTCTTCCATGCCCAACCGTTGTGTTTCAACAACCTGATCACGTCACGAACTTTCACGCGATCCCAAGCAAGTTCAGGGTCGCGTGCGTCATCACCTTCGCGGAGCTGACGAGATCGTCAATGACGACGTACTCGTCGGGCTGGTGCGCGAGGTCGAGGATTCCGGGTCCGTAGGGATGCACTCCTGTAGGTGCCCGATGCGGACGACATGCTTCTGGTCGCGGGTTCCGGGTGAGATGACGACTCCGGCTCCTTGCCCAGCACCGCCCGGATTCCGGATGCCACCGCCTGAACCACGGGCGCGTCCTTTTCGGTCATCGTCGGGACAAACTCCATCACGTCGCGGATTTGGTAGCGGAAGCCCGGACGGGTGTGGGCCAGTTCATCGAGCAGTGCGAGGACTTCGGCCTTGACGGCCTCCAACGGTTCCTCGATGAGAAAGCGCCGATCCAGTACGATCCGGCAGGAATCCGGAACGCACGGGCTGGGCATGGTTGAGCGGTTCCGGGATGATGACCTGATCGACTCGCGGTTTGGAGAAGAACCCCTGCCTGGCAAGGTGGGCCACGCCACCAAAACCACCGGTTTCCTCGTCCACCGTCCCCCGGAGGGTTGATGGTGGGAATGCAGACGAGATCTTGCGTGAGCGCAACGCGTTCGCCTCGCTTGCTGCCAATGCGTTGGAGAAGGGAGTCTGGCACCGTCGAATCCTGTCTTGGGTAAAACCAAGGTGTAGCAGAACTCACAGGAGCAATCCAGCGTTTCAGTTCACCGTAATCAAACCGGGACCAAGGAATGTTGCCGCAGGGGGAGGCTGCGAACCCGGATGCCGGTTGCGTCGAACACCGCGTTGGCCAACGCCGGGGCCACAGGAGGCACGGCGGGTTCCCCTACTCCGCCGAGTTCCGCGCCGCTTTCGAGGATCGTCACGAAAATTTCCGGCGAATCCGCTTGGCGGGCAACCGTGTAATCGTGGAAATTGCTTTGGTCCACCCGTCCGTTGGAGAGCGAGATGCGCTCGCCCAGTGCGGCGGAGAGTCCGAAACCCAGTCCGCCCTCCATCTGTGCCCGCACGGTGTCCGGATTGATGACACGCCCGCAGTCGATCACGCACCACGCCCTGAGCGGCTGGAGCTGGCCTTCCGGAGAAACCCGGATTTCCAAGACTTGGCCGACGATGCTCTTGAAGGACTCGTGCAGCGCGAGGCCGCGTCCGTGACCTTTCGGCAGCGGAGCACCCCATCCGGAATCCTGAAGGACTTGCTCCAGCACCACGAGGTGGCGCGGCTGTTTTTGGAGCAGGCGGCGGCGGTACTCCCCCGGATCAATGCCTGCCAAATGCGCGGCTTCGTCCAGGGCGCTTTCGATGTAAAACGCCGTGTGCGACCCGCCCACCGAACGCCAAAATCCAACCGGCACACCGGGGTCCACGATGGCGTAGTCGAGATCGTGGTCCGGAATCGTGTAGGGCACTTCCCCGGCACCTTCCGTGGAGGTCAGATCCCAGTCAATCCACTTGAGGATGTTGCCCGCAAGCTCCGACTGGAACGCCCGCTCGAACAGTTGCGACAGCACGGAGGGTCCGACAAGCTGCTGCTCCCAGCGTTCCGGGAGGCCATCGGCACCAAGCTTGATCTGGAGGCGCGTGGCGTAAGCGGGACGGTAGAAATCGTGCTGCGTGTCCTCTTCGCGGGTCCAGACGAGTTTGACTGGTTTGCCGATCGCCTTGGACACTGTCACGGCCTGTGCAACAAAATCGGTTTCTGACCGCCGCCCGAAGCCGCCGCCGAGCATGGTGGTGTGGACCGTGACCTGATCGTCGTCGAGCCCGGTGACCTCCGCTGCCTTATCGCGGGCCATCTGCTGCGTTTGGGTGGGCACCCAGAGGGTGCAGGAATCCGGACGCACATCGGCAGTGCAGTTCATCGGCTCCAAGGTCGCATGGGCAAGAAAGGGAACGGAGTATTCAAGATCGAGAATTTTCCCGGAACCAAGCTCTGCTTTGCCGAGATCGTCGAGTGCGGCCTTGAACTGCCGGGCGACTTCCGCGTCGTTGAGCCCGACCGTCCTGCCGCTGCTGAACTCGACCTTCAGCGCATCGGCCCCCTTCTTCGCGTGCCAAGTGCTGTCCGCGACCACGGCCACGCCTCCCGGAACCTCGACCACGCCCTCCACACCCCGGATGGCCTTGGCCGCCGTGTCGTCCACGGACTGCACCGCACCGCCAAACACCGGGGACTGGCGCACCACCGCGTAGCGCATCCCCGGCAGCGTGATGTCAATCCCGAACTGCGCCTGCCCCGTCACCTTCGCCAGGCCGTCCATGCGCGGCACAGGCTTGCCGATGTAGCGGTACTGCTTGGGGTTCTTGAGTGCGGGATCGTCCGGAATGTTCAGCTTCGAGGCGACTTCGACGAGTTCGCTGTAGCGCAGCTTGCGTCCGGAGGGGGAGTGGACCACCGTTCCTGCCTGGGCGACGCATTCGGATTCTGGAACACCCCAACGTTGGGCTGCCGCCTGCACGAGCATCGTCCGCGCCGCTGCGCCCACCTTCTGGAGCTTTGCCCACCACGCGATCACGCTGTTACTGCCCACCGTACCCTGCATGGACATCTCGGAGTTTTTGTAGGCATCGTGAACCGGGGCGATTTCAAGGGTGATTTGCTCAAGGTCCACCTCCAGTTCCTCGGCAACAACCATCGGCAGCGAGGTGCTGGTGCCCTGCCCCATCTCGGAGGACGGCAACAGCAGCGTGATGGAATCGTCTGGGGCAATCCGCAGCCACAGCCCAAGCTGCTCCTGCGCAGCCTTGGGTTTGCTGAGGATGGGATCGGATCCGAAGGTGCAACCCACGAGCAGGCTGGTGCCTGCCAGTGCGGAGGTGCGGAGGAAGTCGCGTCGGCTCAGGTTCGGCATGGCCCCTCCTCACGCTTGCAGTTGCGCCGCCCGACGCAGCGCCTTCCGGATTCTCGGATAGGTGGCGCAGCGGCAGAGGTTGGTGAGGCCACGGATGTCCTCGTCCGAGGGATCGGGTGTGCGCTGGAGCAGTGCCGCCGCCGCCATGAGCTGTCCGGACTGGCAGTAGCCACACTGCGGAACCTGCTCGTCCAGCCACGCCTGCTGCACCGGATGCAGAGTGTCGGGTTGGCCCAGCCCCTCGATGGTCGTCACCTCGGCCCCCTCCGGAAGCGCGGCGATGGGGTAGCTGCATGAGCGGAGGGCCGTGCCGTTGACATGAACCGTGCAAGCCCCGCACTGGGCGAGGCCGCAACCAAACTTGGTGCCGGTCAGCCCGATGGCGTCCCGGATGACCCACAACAAGGGGGTGTCGTCGTCTACCTCGACGTGGTGGGACGTGCCGTTGACGGTGAGGGTGTGCATGGTGTCTCCATGTCAGCAAGTGGTGTTGCTGAATTCAGAGTAGCGCGGATGCCCGCAGAGTGCAGTCCGGGAAATTCAGACCAAGTTCCCCGGCCACGAATCATGTTTTCCGGGCAATGTGATGATACAACTCGTCCATCACTTCCAAAAACGACGAAGGCTTGTCCCAAAACGTGGGATAGTCTCCTTGTTTTTTGAGCAACAACACGGCGCGTTCTTCACCGGAAACTGCCAAAGTGAGCAGTTTTTTGGGGAGAGGTTGCCCCGACCAAAAGGTTTCTGGAGAAAAATCTGCGAGCGTCCCCCCTTTTTGGGGTTGAATGAAAAAGGTCGAAACCGGAGTCACCGTGACTTCTGCGGCTTCCCCCATTTGAGACAGGAGGGCTTGCCCCAAAGGGGATTGTTCCAATTCATGGCGTAGTTTCTCTAAAGACAACCCTCGTAATTGAAACAACAAGAGGGGTTCCTGATCCAGCAAAGTCGCCAAGCGGTAATACATGCCTGCAATGTGTTTGCAGGGATTCGCGTAATCCGGACAAGAACAGTCTGCCTCAAAATCAGACTTGTTTTTGCCGGGGAGCAAGCCCGTGCTTTGTTTGGAAAAACCCTCTTCAATGTCATCCGGCATTTCGTTGAGCATCAGATGCGTAACCCATCCGGCGTTTCGGCTCAGGCGCTGTAACACTCCTTTCCATGCTTTTCCAGAAAGGGTTGCAAAAGTGATCCTCGTTTTGTAATACGGGGTTTTGCGGACTCCAAAATACGGATTCTTGTTGCCTCGGACACGAGCCGTGATTTTGTTTTCTTTGATCTCCCATTCGTCAATCCGGTCTCCGGCATACGAACGCCCCCGCTGCAAACGTCCGGTGTCCATTTGCCATTCCAGCGCTTCAATGAATTTTTTACCCCACCAGGTTTTACTCATTTTTGTTGCCATGGGCTCCTCATTCGTCCAAAATCGAGTCTTTCTGCAAGGCGATCAATTCTTGAAAAGCCTGATTGTCCAACTCGCTCAACCACGATTCATCCGCTCCTACAATCGACTCGGAAAGTTTCAGCTTCTCTTCAATCATTTGATCAATGCGCTCTTCCAGGGTGCCAATCGTCACAAATTTATGCACGAACACATTTTTTTTCTGACCAATCCGGAAGGCTCGGTCGGTTGCCTGATTTTCTACGGCAGGGTTCCACCAGCGGTCGAAATGGAACACATGGCTGGCTCGGGTCAAGGTGATCCCAACGCCTCCTGCTTTCAGGGAAAGAATGAACACGGCTGGAGGAGTTGCTTCGTTTTGAAACGTCTCGATCATCCGGTCTCGCTTTGCGCGCGCGGTCCCTCCGTGCAGATAGTAGGTGGTCAAGAAGTATTCCGTCCGCAGCAAATGATCCAGGGCTTTCGCAATTTCATTGAATTGAGTGAAGACCAAAACGCTGTCCCCCTCGGCTTGCGCTTCTTCAATCATCTCCAGCAAACGCTTGAGCTTGTGCGAGCGTTGCAGATCAAAGCGGCTGTTGTCCTGTAAGAATTGCCGGGGATGATTACAAATCTGTTTCAATTTCATCAGGGTCGCAAGGATTAAGCCTTTGCGTCCAATCCCCTCAATTTCTTCACCCTCCATCACTTCTGCCACGTCTCGAACGACCTGTTCATACAAGGACGCTTGCTCTTTGGTCAATTGACAATAGATCTTCTGCTCCACCTTGTCCGGTAAATCGTTAATGATGGATTGATCTGTTTTGAGCCGTCGTAAAATAAATGGTGTGACAAGACGCTTGAGAATTTCCGCCTGCTGGAGATTGCCGTCTTTTTGAATTGGGAGTTCAAACGTTTTTCGAAACGGAGTTTGTTTTCCCAGATATTCCGGGTTCAAAAACCGGAAGATGGACCACAAATCCAGCAGTCGGTTTTCAATCGGAGTGCCCGTTAAAACAATCCGATGTTCGGCCTTGAGGGCATAGACGGCTTTGGTCTGTTGAGAAGTGGGATTTTTGATGTTTTGCGCCTCATCCAGGACGACCCGATGCCAGCGTTTTGCACTGAATAATTTTTGATCCTTGCGCATCAGCGCATAGGACGTGACCAGCAAATCCAGTCCCACGATTTGCTGTTTCCATGTTTTGGAATTGGTCACTCTCTCTGCTCCGTGATGCACATGTACTCGTAACTGTGGAGCGAACCGTTGGCTTTCACGAACCCAGTTTCCTAACACTGAAGTGGGAGCAATCAATAAGGTGGTTGGCACGTCTGGATTTTCGTGACGCTCCTGCATGAGCAACGCCAACACCTGCATGGTTTTTCCCAACCCCATGTCATCGGCCAAACACGGCCCCATGTGCAACTGTTCAAGATAATGCATCCAGGCCAGTCCGCGTTTTTGATAGTCTCGCAACTCGGCTTGCAAACCTTGGGGGGTCGGCAATGCTTCAAACTGACCCGGTTCCCGCAATTTTTCCAGCACCTGGTGCAGCCCATCGGCGGGATCAATCTCAAAGTCTTCCGTTTGCGCCTGTTTCTGCAACAACTCCACAAAAGACAAGTGCTGATCAGAGTCTTTTTGATGCTCCAAAAACTCCAGCATTTTTCTCATTTTGTCACGGTCGAGCTCCAGCCACTGCCCACGAAACCGCACCAGTGGGGTTTTGGCTGCAAGCAGGGCGTTCCACTCTTCCGGAGTCACTGCTTCTCCTCCGATGGAGATTTGATAATCAAATTGAACCAGTGAGGGCAACGCGAAGAATCCGGAGCTGACTTCCTGTTTTCCCAACGTTTTCCCTTGGGAACGCAAGCGCAACTTGGTGCGGAGGCGTCCTTCCGGAGTCCACCATGAAGGCACCAGCACTCGATACCCGGAACTCTCCAGAATCCAGGCGTATTCTCTGAGAAAGTCGAACGCCTCCTCCATTCCAAACTGCAAGTCTTGCGGATGGGAGGTTTTCAAGCCGTCCCACAGCTTAGGATACATGCGTGCGGCTTGCCCAATCTGAATCAATAAATTTCTCTCAAAATTGTCTCCAAAATTGCTCAGAAATTGCTCATTCCCGGATTGCGAAAAGGACCAGTATTCTGAAAGAGACAGTTTCAAGGAAGGATCTTTCAATGACTCAACAAAAAAATTTATTTTCCAAAACTCCTCCTCGTCTTCCGGAGCCACCAAACGGAAGCCCAGCACAAACCAGGATTGGGCTTGAGTGATTTGTAACCCTCTTTTCCACAACGTCCATTGTTCAGCAGTTTCGAGAGTTGCCCATTGAGTTGCCTGAATGTCCCTGCCATTTTGAAAATCTTGATGGGTTAAAATACAATCCTGCAAAAAATGATCATCCAGTTGTTTGCTCAATTTTTGTGTGGCTCGAATCGAGTAAATGAGTTGATGCAGAGCTTGGTCAGAAAATTGTTGGAGTAAGGTTTCCGCGCTCCAAACTTCGTTTGAAGAGGTTTCTTTCCAAGAGGCCACCCGGCAAGAACCTGGCATTGCATCGGCATATTCAGAGATGACTGTTTGTAATTGTGAGGACGCCCACTCCCACCCGGCATAAAAAGAGAGTGACGGTGGGGAGCGTTTCTTTTTTCCTGTGGAAACGAGCGCAATGGTTTTGAGGGCAGGAATGAAGTGTTGCCTCCGGAACAGTTGGCTGAGTTCACGGGCAAACTGAATCCAGAATTGTAAATCCGAGCCCAGCAGGATAGAACTGTGATACAAGGAACTGAACTGAATTTCTCGCAGGATTTGCAGAGGATGTTGAATGCGGTAACATTGCACTTCTTGCCATAACCACTCTGTTTTATTGGGAAATACGTTTCCCAGATAATGCAAGATTTCCAGTGACGGCAGGGCTGCTCCTTTGTGAGAGGGAAAAGGCAGCCAGTAACGGGTGATCGTTGAGGATAACGTGTGAGCCACATTTTTTTCGAGGTGGAATTCCTTCTCAAAAAAAGTCTCTGCCTGAGTGCCCGGAGGTTGATAGGGATACCCGCTTTCCCTCCCCGTTCCCCTTCCTTTTTTCAGGGGCAGTGTTTTCGGAGTTTCGATCCAAAGGGCAAAATCCCCCCAGTTTTCAAATTGTTGTGTTTCTGTAGGAACCCAGGTTCCGTGGAGAACATACATGCAAGTTACCGTTTACAAGTGGAAAGTGCCCATCACTGATCGTTCGTCACTTCTTTAGATTTTTCGTACTCAAACCCACACAAATTCCGCTTTTTCTGGTCAAACTCCATGCCGATGAGCGAGACCGAGGTTTCTGGAGCTTGGTATTTTTCGGCATAGCAACGTTCCCGGATTTGCACAAGGGCACTTCCGGTGGGGCTGCCCGGCTCGACCATTTTGAATTCCAGCACAAACACCACATTCTGCCAGCGCACCGTCAGGTCAATGTTTCCACGATTCGTCACGTCTTCCGGAATCACCTTGACCCCTAGGGAAGCAAAAGCGCAGTAAACCAGTGAGGCGTAGTAACCCTCGTACTCCGAAAGCTTGTTTTTACGGTACCAGTTGTGCGGGATGGCGGCGAAAAAAGCATGAAACGCGGATTCCAACCGTTCCGGACGATTCTGCTCCAGTGCGTTGAACAGTGTTTCCGAGAGGCGGCCGATGGGCTGGGCAGAGGGCGTGTGAGCGTTCAGAAAGGCATGCGGCAGACTGTGAGCCACTTCATGGTTCGGGTAACCCAGCGTATCAAGCAGCCCCCCCGGCCCCTGACGGTGAGACTGAATGGTGAGATAGCCCGTCTGAAACAGCAACGCTTCCAGCGCAATCTGATCCACATCGAAAATTTCAAGGGTCTCCTCTGCAATCCGCATCTCGTGAATTTGGGGCATCGCATAACCGCGTTCACGAATCATGTCAATCAAGAACGTCGGCGTTCCGGTTTCAAACCAGTAGCTTCTGAAAATTTTCCGGTCCAGATAGAGCAACACATCAAACGGGTTATAAACCGACTCGCCAAGAAAATTATAGCCGTTGTACCAATGCCGAACCTCGTCCAGATCCACTCCATCGAGATGTTCGGAGAAGACCGTTTCCAACTCGGATTGTGTGTAGCCGCAGAGCGTTGCATAACGTGGATCCAGGGTGATGTCATTCAGGTTGTTCAATCCGGAAAACAGCGAAACTTTCGAGAATTTGCTGACTCCGGTGAGCATCACAAAACGCAAGTGTGCGTCCTGCCCCTTGAGCACCGAATAGAAATTGCGCAAGCCCTCACGCATTTGCACGGCAATTTCCGGTTTTTCCAGATTGTCGAGGATGGGCTTGTCGTACTCGTCAATCAGCACAACGACGCGTTCGCCCGTGGCTTCATGGAGTTTGGCGATCAACTCGTGAAGGCGCAGGTGAACCCCTTCGTTTTCCAACGTCAGCCCATAGCCGTCTGCGTTCTCTTTGAGGCGGGCAAGCAGGGTCAGCTCAAGGCTGTCGGCGGTTTGCAACACTCCTCCGGCAAAATCAAGCTTGACCACCGGATGTTTGTGTTCCCAATCCCAGTTGTTTTCCAGCCACAGTCCGGAAAACAGGTCCTGGTTTCCCAAAAATGCTTCAGCGAGCGTGTCGATCAACAGACTTTTCCCGAAACGTCGCGGGCGCGAGAGGAAGTAGGCTCCGCCGGAGTCGGCCAGCTTGGCGATCAGCGGAGTTTTGTCTGCATAGCAGTGGTTGCCCTCGTGCATCTTGCGGAAAGTCTGGATGCCGATGGGAAGCTTTTTCATGGGGGTTCCTTTCCTCCGCAGCTCAAGCTTCGACACGCTCAGGATGAACGGCGGTTGCAATCTGAGTTCAGTCCACCCACCAGTTCAGGGTTTGAGGACGGTCGCGCCCTGCGCTTTGCGGCCTTCGATGTCGCGGTGGGCTTGGGCGGTGTCCTGGAGGGGGTAGGTCTGCCGCACTTCCGATTTCACGATTGAGGAGGACAGCCCCTCAAAGAGCCGTCCCGCGCTTGCTTCGAGCAACTGGCGGTTGCGGTTGTACACGAGGGGGGTCGGGCGCGTGAAGTGGAGGCAAAAGGGTCGGTGTGCATCACTCTGGATCATTCTGAACTTCTGGAATGGGTTGGGGGATCGCGGTTCCAGGTTCGCGCAGGGGGCGGCCTGCAATGCCTCGCAGCAGGCGTCCGAGCAGGTCTGCACCCGTGATGATGCGCTTTTTTCCATTCCAACAGAGGATGAGGTCGTTGTCAATCACATCGTCCTCCGCATGTTCCGGATGCACGCGCAGGCGTTGCAGAACCGTCCCGAGCAGGTTTTTGGGATCGGTGACAACGATGGGGCGGTGGCAGTAGGAATAGGGCCGGAACGGTTCTACACCAAAGAGCGCATCGCGCAGGAAGGAATCGGCGTTGAGGACAAGCTTGGGGGCCCCCTCCGGATTGGTGAGGATCACCCATTTCTTGCTGGAGCGCTGCACCTGCTGAAGGAACGGATCGTCTGCGCTGCGCTCGAATTCCGGAAGCAGCGGCAGATCGTCCGAGCGGGCTTCGAGTTGCAGGATGCTGTCCGGATCAATGATCTCGCCCTCCTCGCCGACAGGAAGGTCGTCGAGCGAGAGGAAGTTGAGCGCTCCCGTACCTTCAAGTGGGCTGATGTCGGATTCACGGGCCTGCATGTGCTTCTGGAGCATGATGCGCAAATCCTCCTCCTTGAGGTAGGCCACACCTTCGTCGCCCAGCCAGTGATCGAGCAACTGTGCTGAGGGCTTTGTGACGGGATAGAGCAGGAACTGGTAGAACCGCACCACGGGGTACAGCATGATGCCAAGCTGCAGGGCGTTGCGAGAGAAGTACGCCTGCGGGAGGATTTCGCCGAAAAGCGTGATGCAGGTCGTTGAGAAGAAGAAGGCGGCGACTCCGGTAAGCAGCGAGTCGGTGAAGATCGTGAGCAACACGTTGATGCCCACGTTGCCCCAGAGCAGGGTAGTGAGCAGGAGGTTAGCGTTCCTGCGGAGCGTGAGGACGCGGGCGGCGGCACGGTTGCCGGATTCGACCTCGATCTCAAGCTGAAGCCGCGAGAGTCCAAAGAGTCCGAGGGTCAGTCCGGAGAAAATCGCAGACTGGCTCAGGCAGAAGACGATGCCCAACCAGAGGAAGATTTCCATCAGTGTGGCTCCCGGCTACGGAAAATACCACTCAGCCGGGAACCGCAGGTACGCTCAGCGTCTGGGGGTTCGTCGGTCATGCCTCAGCGTTGCGAGACGGAAACGTAGTCACGCTCGTTGGGTCCGGTGTAGATCTGGCGGGGTCGTCCGATCTTCGTGGGACCATTGTGCATCTCCACCCAGTGCGCGATCCAGCCGGGCAGCCGTCCAATTGCAAAGAGGACGGTGAACATGTTCGTTGGGAATCCGAGCGCCTTGTAGATGATGCCACTGTAGAAATCGACGTTGGGGTAAAGCTTGCGCTCGACAAAGTAGTCGTCATTGAGGGCGGTTTCCTCCAACTGCTTGGCGATATCGAGCATGGGATCCGACACGCCCACGAGGTCAAGCACCTTGTCGGCATACGCCTTGATGATCTTCGCCCGCGGGTCGAAGTTCTTGTAAACGCGATGCCCAAAGCCCATCAATCGGAATCCGGAATCCTTGTCCTTTGCCATCGCAACTGCTTTGGCAACATCCCCTCCATCGTTCTGAATGCGGTTGAGCATTTCCAGCACGGCTTGATTGGCCCCTCCGTGGAGTGGTCCCCACAGCGCCGCGACTCCGGAGGAGATGGAGGCGAACAGGTTGGCCTCACTGCTGCCTACGAGCCGTACGGTGGAGGTCGAGCAGTTCTGCTCGTGGTCGGCGTGCAGGATGAAGAGGACGTTGAGCGCCTCAACAAAATCCGTGGGCACCTCATAATCCGTGGTCGGAACGCTGTACATCATATTGAGAAAATTATCGCAGTAGGAGAACCGATTCTCCGGATACACCAGCGGCTGGCCGATGCTTTTCTTGTACGCCCAAGCGGCGATGGTTGGAATCTTGCCCAGTAGCCGTACAATGTTGAGCTCCACGGATTCCTGGTCCGTCGCGTTGAACTCCGGATAGAAGTTCGAGAGCGCACAGACGATGCACGAGAGGATCGCCATCGGATGGGCGTCCGTGGGGAACGCCTCGTAGATGTGCCGAACGTCCTCGTGGAGCAGTGTGTGGTGCGTGATGTTCTGCGTGAATTTCTCAAGCTGTGTGGCGCTGGGCAATTCTCCGTAGATGAGCAGGTAGGCGACTTCGATGAAGTTCGACTTCGCCGCGAGTTGCTCGATGGGATAGCCCCGGTAGCGCAGGATGCCCTGCTCACCATCCAAGTAGGTGATCGCGCTGGTGCAAGCGCCCGTGTTGGCGTAACCGGGGTCGAGCGTGATCGCCCCCGTCTGCGCCCGGAACTTCGTGATGTCGATGCCAACCTCGTTTTCGGAACCCACCATCACAGGCAGTTCCACCGTCTTTCCCTGAATCTCGATGCGTGCAGCTTCTGTCATGCGCTTCCTAAGTCAATAGACCATCGGGCGTTTTTGCCCTCACCCCCAGAGTCGTTCAAGTGTCAGTATTGTGATCAAGTGGGCTCGCAGGGGCAAGTGCATTCCGGGTTTGGAATCAAAGGTACTTGTAGAAGTGGACTCCGAGTGCAGGCGAGCGGGTGTTGACCACCACCCCGTCGGAGAGGGGCACCGTCCGGAACGCCAGCTCGAACGCAAGGCCGATGCCGCGGAGATTGAACTCAACCCCGGTGCCGATGTAGCCCCCGAAGCCGGAGAGCTGCCCAAGCGTACCCTTCGTGTCAAGCGTGTTCTGCGATACGCCCAGCCGGGTGAACCAGGCTCCCTTCGCAAGGGGATACCACTTCCACTCCACGCCCACTTTGCGCAACTCAAGCGTCTCGCCAAACTTCCCGGTGCTGTCCGTCTGCTTGGCATCGGCAAAGAGGAAACTAAAGGAAAGTCCGAAGGACTGCACAAACGGCTCCTCCATCCAGATGTTGATGTTCGGCCCCAGTCCCCCGTACTTGAGATCACTCCGACCATCTCCGGGAGTCACCCAGACGGTATCGAAATGCTCGCGGGCCCGCATCTTGAGCTGCATCGCCTGGGCGGTGGCAAGTCCGGTTCCAACGAGCATCAGGAAAATGCCGAAAAACCGCAGGACGCGGGGAGGGGGCCTCACTGAGCTTCCTCAACAACCTGCAATGCCTCCAGCCCTCGAACTTGGTCAAAGCGCAGGTGAACCAGCAGTTCCAGAACATCTCGGGCATCGGCAACCACACCTCCGGCAACCGTTGGCAGTTCCAGCCCCAACCCCGTAAAGGACGTGACCAATTTTCCGGTGACCACCCAAGCCCCCGATTGCCGGGACAACTCAATCGGGAAGCGTACAGGATGCGGCTGACCCGCAAATTCCAGAACTCCCGGAAGCTCGGTTGCACCTTGCTTCAGCACCTTTCGAACCTGCTCCAGCGTCAGGGATGTGCTGACAAAACGGAGGTCCGGATGCGTCTCGACCGAGAGGATTTCCGCGACATCCCCATCTCGAAAACCGTTGCCGGAATCCAGCGAACGGATTGGGAAACTCACCTCAAACTGGACTTGCTCGCCTTCTTTTTCAACCCGGGACTTGATCTCGCAGGTCTTGCCCACAACCTCCACATCCACGAAAAAGAACATTGTCTTCTCCGTTCGGTACGCAAGGCAGTGGTCTTCCTGCCGAAAAACCTCCTCCGCATGGAGCAGGTTCACCCCTGGTAAAGCGGCAAAACCAAAGACTGCTGCCGCCAGAATTTGCCGTGCCGCCAGGATTTCACCAAACCTCATCTTCCCCCGTGCATCAAAGTTGTGACTTCCCGTTGAGCGAAGTCTGAAATTCTTTGCAATGAAAAGAGCAACAACGACTTCGCGCCATGCCTGTGTTCGTGACTTTTCCTATTCTCAAACATTCCTGCGGATTTGCCAACCCCGCAAATCCCCCTCGGGAAGCAACGGCGTGCACACCACAA
>PBTB01000105.1 GCA_002726945.1 Deltaproteobacteria bacterium
CGGCTTCTTGCGGGGTGGGGTGAGTGCGTCGCGCAGTCCGGCGGCAGGATTGTGCTCGCATTGCCCTGTGATGATGCCGTAACCAAAGACCTTCTCGCACCGCTGCCGCGCCCGGCTTGCCGCCTCGTGCTTGCCCTCCGACTCGATCCTGCGCAGTGCATCCAGCACCTCCCGTGTCCCAAGCTCGGTGATCGGGATTGCGCCGATCTCCGGGAACACATGGTTCTCCAAGCCCCGGCGCACGTCGTAAGCGTGTTTGGCCGTCCAGCGGCGTTCCTGACGAACGAGCCACTCCCTCGCCACCCTCTCGAACGTGGTGCCCTGCACTTCCTCAATGTGCTCCTGCTTCTGCTCCCGCTCCGCCTTGATGAGCTTCTGCTCGCGCTTTTCCTCAATGGGGTTGATGTCACCCTTGATCTTCCTCCGTGCCTCGTCACGCCTCTCCCGTGCCTCGGTCAGGGACACTGCAGGCCAGACTCCGAAGGAGAGCGTCCTCTGCTTGCTGTCAATGCGGGTGTCCATCCTCCAGTATTTGCTCCCGTTTGGGTGAACGAGCAAGTACATGCCGCCGCCGTCTGTGAGCTTTCTGACTTTCTCCGATGGCTTGGCAGATTTCACGGCCAACTCGGTGAGCCTGTTGCTTGCACTCATGGCACCTCTTGGTTTTGATTGTTCCCGTCAGCTTGTACCAGCAAATCGGCAGTTGTACCGGACGGTCAAAATTTATACCAGCAAATGTACCAGCAAATAACCTCGGATGCAAGTGGATAACTCTGGAGACTCTTGGAATGATATTTCTGACGATACCTTTACTTACAGGGGATAGATGAAGATATTGTGGATTTTAATGGAAGGCTCTGGGGGGATAGGTGGTGCCCGGAGCGGGAATCGAACCCGCACGACCGTTGGGTCGAAGGATTTTAAGTCCTTTGCGTCTACCAGTTCCGCCATCCGGGCAAGGCTGTTATGGTTCCAGTCCCGGAGCGAACAGTCAACCGTGTGGTGGGACGAGCGAAGATTTTTTATCCGGAGAGATAGCCTGCGCCACTGACCTTGATGGTGGCCAGTGAGCGGTCGCGCCAGATTCGGAGGGTGTTGTAGAGCGGATTGCCTTTGGCGCGGATGGGGACGGCCCGATTGTTGCGGATGAGCATGATGAGATCCTGCGAGTCGTAATAGCGCATTTCCAGCCGGATGGTGAAATTGGGGCCGTGGAAGGCGGCGAGCAGGACATAGCTGAGCCGTTCCCGTCGGTACTGCCGGGGCGAGGACCGCCTGACAATCAGGGCGATCGACGAATCCCGTGTGGCAAGGTCGCAGACCTGTTCGGCACACTTGATCGTGTGAAAGCGCGTCTTTTGGATCAGCAGATCCAGCACCCCGATGGTCTCGTTGAGTTCCGCGTGCTTCCGTGCGGCGGAGGCGGAGGTGCCCATGCCTAAAAGCAGGGCGGTGCAGCATCCGGCTACAAAAATCAGTTGCCTCATCTCTTCCTTCCATGTGAGAATGAACATGCGCCCAAAAAAATGGCGGAATGGGCTTGCATGTTTCCCCAGTTCTCTGCAAACTTTGACCCATTTCACTCCCGCAACCCACAACTCGTGACTTAGGAGACCCACATGCGACTCGTCTGGAAAGGATTGATGACGGCCTTGCTGACCTTGACCCTCTGCCTGCCCACTTACGCCAAGAAGGTGCCGGTGGGGATGCTCGCCAACCCCCAGGGCAAGGTGGAGTACACCAAGAACGGCAAGAAGTGGAAGAAGGTCCGCCGCAACAAATTCATGTACAAGGACTACATGGTCCGCCTCGGAGCGGACAGTTCAGTGCAGTTCATCAACCAGAACACCGGGGAGTCCATCGCGCTGACCTCCGACTCTGAGGCCAGGGTGACTCCGGAGGGGCTGGAAGCTGTGAAGGGTGAGCTTGGAGCCAGGGAAACCAACAACCTGCTCTCCGAAATGTCGAAGAAGTTTGCGAAGACGCAGAAGTACACGACCGTCCGGCGCTCCGCCAAAAAGGAGGGCATCCAGCTCAAACCGGGACATCAGGTCGTCACCCCGGATTTCCCGGAGATCGGCTGGGAAAGTGTGGGGGCGGAGTACAGCTACCGCCTGCACATTGGGCAGAAGGACAAAAAGACCAAGGAGTGGGTGGACACGGAGGTGCTGGACGTCCCCGCTGCTGTGGACGATTTAGTGCGTGTGAAGGTCAAACCGCCTAAAAAACACCTAAAATATTATGTGGAAGTCCTCGATGGTTCCGCGGTGGTGTTCACGACAAAACAACGTTATTTCAAGCGGATGACGAAGAAAAAACACAAGAAGTTTGCCTCGCAGGCGAAGAAAATTCAAGAAATCGACTCCTCGGGTTTTCTTTATGCTGGTGTTTTGAAAGACAATGGGTTACTCTTCGCCGCGATGGAATCGTATGAGCGTTTTTTCGAGGAAAACGCGGATGACGAGGACGTCAACGAGTTGAGACCGTTTTTAGTGGAGGTGTATTCAAGGTTGGGGCTGAGCTTACGCAAAGCCAAGCTCCTCAGGGAGTACCAAACCAACCTCTGATTGCCTCCACCGGGCAGGGTACCGGGGGGGTGCCCTGCCCTTCCTCTCAGAGGACGGGGGCTGGTTGCACGGTCAGTGCATCTGGAAACCTTGCCTGCCATTTCCTGACTTCTCCCACGAACACATCGACTTGCTGGGGGGCAGATCCCACGAAGCGTCCGGGATCGTCCAGCACTTTGCGGATGTCCTCCAACGCAAGCGGCAGCCGCCCGTCGGACGCCAGTCGTTCCGGAAGGTTGTTGTCAGCACGGACGCCATCCCGCAATTCGTGAGCGGTGGCAACGGCGTGTTCCTTGATGATTTCGTGGGCGGCTTCGCGGCCACTGCCGTGCTGAACCGCTGCCATGAGCAGGGTGGTGGTGGCGAGGAAGGGCAGTTCGCGCTCGACTTCCGCCTGAATTGCAGCCTCATAAAAGCCCATCTCGTCGAGAACCGTGAGGGCCGCTTCAAGCTGTCCGTCTGCCGCAAGGAACGCCCCCGGAAGTGCCACCCTCCGCACCACGGAGCAAGCCACGTCACCCTCGTTCCACTGGTCTCCGGATAACCCCATCAGCATGTTTGCAAAACCGTTGAGGATTTGATGGAAGCCGCCGATGCGCTCGCAGGTCCGGGCGTTCATCTTGTGGGGCATCGCTGAGGAACCAACCTGCCCTTTCCGGAAGCCTTCGGAAGCGAGTCTCTGCCCGGCCATCAGCCGCAGGGTTTTCGCAAAGCTGGAAAGCGGGGAACTGAGTGTGAAGAGTGCCTGCACAGCCTCGGCATCCAAACTTCGGGGATATACCTGACCGACCGCGTTGAGCGACGCCGGGCACTTGAGGTGAGTCCGGATTTGCTCCGTAAGTCGCTGAACCGTCTCACCGTCGCCGAGCAGTTGCCACTGGTCTAGCTGGGTGCCAACGGCGCCTTGCAACCCCCGGACAGGATAGGTTTCGGCAAGGTGGTCGAGCCGTTGGAGGGCTTGCAGCAGTTCCTCACCGAACATCGCCAGCCGCTTGCCCACTGTCGTCGGTTGGGCCGGAACGTTGTGCGTGCGTGCGACGAGCAGCAGACTGCGGGTGCGGGAGGACCAATCCGCCATGCGCAGCAAAACCGCAACCGCCTTGGTCCGCAGCAAATCGAGGGAGCGCAGCACCTGAAGCTGCTCCACGTTGTCGGTGAGGTCACGGCTGGTGAGACCCATGTGGACGTACTCGTGTCCAGCGAGAGCGCAGAATTCCTCGATACGGGCCTTCACGTCATGCCGCAGGGTCCGTTCGCGTTCGGCAATGCGGGCGAGATTGACTTGTCCGCAGACCTGCTCGTAGGCAGCAATGGCAGCTTCCGGAATGGCGACGCCGAGCGACTGCTGCACTCGCATCACGGCGATCCAGAACTCGCGCTCGAGCCGCACCTTGCCCTCCGGAGACCAAATCGTGCACATCGCCGTGCTGGCGTAGCGCGAGGCAAGAATGTCAGGGATTTCAGGCTTGGCGGCAGCGGGAGAGTCGCTCATTGGTAGAGGCCGACACGGTTGCGGACCCGGGCCAGCACTTCTCGTGCGACCCGCTTGGCCTTGTCGCGTCCGGCTTCGAGGATGCCTTCCAGTTGCTCCGGATTGGCACGGAGGGTATCGTAGCGCTCGCGGGCTGCGGCCAGTTCCGCGTTCATGTGCTCAAAGCAAAGCTGCTTGAGCTCACCGTAGCCCATGCCTCCGATGCGGTAGCGTTCCGCCAGAGCGGCTTGTTCGCCCTCGTTGGCGAAACAGCGGAAGAGCGCAAAGACCCCGCAGGTGTCCGGATCCTTGGGTTCCTCCACCGTCTTGGAATCGGTCTGCATCTTCATCACCGCCTTGCGCAGCGTTTTCTCCGGTGCAAAGAGTGGGATGATGTTGTTGTAGGACTTGCTCATCTTCTGCCCGTCCAGTCCCGGAATCGTGGCCATCTTGTCCTCAATCAGCGCCTCTGGAACCACCAGAGCATCTCCGAAGGTGTTGTTGAAGCGGATCGCCATGTCGCGGGTCATCTCCAAATGCTGCTGCTGGTCCTTGCCGACCGGCACGAAGTTGGTGTCGTAGAGCAGGATGTCCGCCGCCATCAGGACGGGGTAGTTGTACAGCCCCATGTTCACCTCCTGGCCCTTCGTGGAGGCGTCCTTGAACGCATGGGCGCGGTCGAGCAAACCTTTGCCAGTGACACAGGAGAGGATCCATGTGAGTTCGGTGACTTCCGGAACGTCCGACTGCCGATAGAAGGTGTGGTGGTTGAAATCCATCCCCAACGCGGCAAAGGTCGCAGTCAGGTCATAGGTGTACTCTTGGAGCAACGGTGCCTCGCGGAGCGTTGTGAGGGCATGGTAATCCGCGATGAAGTAAAAGGTCTCGTGAATTTCCTGAAGCTTGATGGCAGGGCGGATCATACCCAGATAGTTTCCCAGATGGGGGGTTCCCGTGGGCTTGATCCCGGAGAGTGAGCGGAGTGTCGCCGTCATGCCTCGGCGGCGGCGGTTTCGGCGGTGGGGATGACGTGGATGAACCTGCGGTTCCTCGGGCCTCCCTTGTGAAACTTCACGAAGCCGTCGATCAGCGCGAAGAGCGTGAAATCGTTGCCAGTGCCAACGTTCTTGCCTGCGTGGAAGCTGGAACCGACCTGACGGATGAGGATGTTACCAGCGCGGACAAACTCCCCGCCGAACTTCTTGACACCACGGCGTTTGCCTGCTGAGTCGCGTCCGTTGCGGCTGCTGCCGCCTGCTTTCTTGTGTGCCATCGTGCGATACGGAGTTGGGGTTCGAGGTCGTCAGGGGTGGATCGCGTTGATCTTCACGACCGTGTGCCGCTGGCGGTGCCCCTGCTTCTTGCGGTAACCCTTGCGGCGCTTGCGCTTGAAGACGACGATCTTCTTGGCCTTGCGCTCTTCCAGCACCGTGCCCTGAACCTTGGCCCCAGCAACGAGCGGCTGGCCGACTTGCACCTCGCCGTCGTCCTTGCCGATGAGCAACACCTGATCGTTCTCGTAGGCGTCCCCAGGCTGGGCCTCAAAGCGGTTCATCCAAACGGTTTCTCCGGGACTCACCCGAAGCTGGTGTCCGCCGGCGCGAATAATTGCGTACATGGTCTTAACTGTCCTGTATGGGTCACAAATGAGCAAACCTTCTTATAGCGGGTTTCCGGACACTTGGCAAGGCATTTCGATGCCAGCGTCCATCGCCGGGTGCAAGTAAAAGTGAGACTTTCACTCAATCACTCCGGTGTGTGCTGCTGCCAGTAGTGCGACCCTCGTTGATTTTTTTCGGGCAACCCTGGGAGCGAGCATGGAGTCTGCATGCTCCAGTTTCCACCAGGCCCCCGGGAGTTTGAGCCGTTTTTGAATGCGACTCCGGTGGGAGCTTTCAATCCGTCCTGAGGCAATGGGCAACTGCTGTTCGATGGCAGCGGGATCGTCAAACTGTCCGGGTCGGTTGAGGAAGCACGCAGTTACTCGCTGGGGAATTGAATCTCGGTGATCCCCAGCCACAGACAGGCGACCAACACGGCGAACACAAGCGTTAGCCGCACCATCCGGTCCATTGCCTGCTCATTTTCCTCAATCGGATCAGCCTGCCAGCGTTGGTGACGGCGGTAGAGTTCGTAGGTCGCCGCACCCAGCCCAATCACTCCTGCGAGGACCACCAACCACTGGTTCGGAGTCATCAGCGTGCCTGTCTCAGCCGCAGCCACCCGGAAGTGGAAGGATATGCTTTTTCAGAAAACACTGCGGTTGCCCACAGACGGCTAGCGGCCAACCGCATAGCCTTGCATGCCCCGGGCGTTAGCTCCAGCCTTAAGCAAACCAGCCTCCTGCGAGACGGCACACAAGCGTCCTTCCGACCAGTCCGGGCCGATCACGACTCGATGCCCTCGTGCTTTGAGATCGGCGATAGTGGATTCTGAGAACTGACCTTCCACCACCAGCTTTCCCGGAGCCATTACCCGTGGGTAGAAGGAACTTGGGAAGGATTCCGAGTGAAACGCCGGGGCGTCGATGGTTTCCTGAAGGTTGAGGCCGTGATGAAGGTGCCGTAGCAAAAAGGTGGTTTGCCACTGGTCCTGCTGGTCGCCTCCGGGAGTGCCGAAGGCAAGATAGGGTTTTTCATCACGCAAAGTCATGGATGGAGTGAGCGTGGTCCGGGGACGCTTTCCGGGCTGAAGGCAGGCAGGCAGTCCTTCCTCCAGCCAGAACATCTGTGCCCGCGAATTCAGGCAAAAGCCCAGTTCCGGGATCACCGGAGAACTCTGGAGCCAGCCGCCACTGGGCATTCCTGCGACCATGTTGCCCCAGCGGTCCACCACGTCGATGTGACAGGTGTCACCTGCGGTCGCTCCGGAACGCTGCACGGTCGGCTCACCCACTCCCATTGCGTTGAAGCCCTCCGGGGTTTCTGGAGTTTCGATTGAGTATTCTGGTAATCGAATTTGCCATCCGGGCAGGATGCCAGGACACAATTCTAGGGAAACCTCTGGGCCAATCAACTTGCGGCGCTCACGGTTGTAGTCCTCAGACAACAGTTCGTCGAGCGGCACCTTCACAAAGTCCGGATCTCCGTAATAGGCTTCCCGGTCAGCCATCGACAGCTTGAGCGATTCCGTGACCGTGTGGACGAAGTCTGCGCTGTCGTGGGGCATTCCTGCAAGGTCCATTTCCCGAAGCAGGGCCAGCGTCTGAAGCTGGACTGGCCCTTGTGACCATGGACCGCACTTGCAAGCCGTGTGGCCGTGGTAGTCCAGTGTCACGGGTTCTTCGTAAGTTGCGGACCACCGGGCCATGTCCTCCCCCGTGAGGACTCCCCGGTTTCGCTCCCCGGACGTGTCCATCACTTCCTGAGTGCGGCAGAATTGGTCGATGGCCTCGGCAACAAAGCCTTGGTAGAAAGCCTTGCGGACTGCTTCAATTTGCTGGGAGCGATCCGAAACGGCGGCTTGGGCTTCCAGGATCAAACGCTTCCACGTTGCGGCCAGTGCCGGATTCCGGAGCAGGGAATTGTGCTGCGGGATTTGGCCGTGGGGCAGATAGACGGCGGCGGAGGTGACCCACTCGGTTGCAAGGAGCGACTGCACCTGTGCGATGGT
Organism: Deltaproteobacteria bacterium; assembly: GCA_002726945.1. Classification (GTDB taxonomy): domain Bacteria; phylum SAR324; class SAR324; order SAR324; family NAC60-12; genus UBA8110. The sequence continues at coordinate 7,651 of PBTB01000105.1, forward strand.
GTCCCGCACCGTCGGCAGCACCGGAACGCCGTTTTTGGCATAATGCAGGGCGGGTTCCATGACCTCCTCAAAGCGCAGAGTACCGTAATCCTGCAACAGGCGCATCCACGCATCGAACGCCCCCGGCACAACGGTGGCCAGCAGTCCCGTGCCCGGAACCAAATCCAGCCCAAGGCTCCGGTAGTGGGCGATGGTGGCTTGGGCGGGGGCCGTGCCCTGTCCGCAAAGCACCCGAACCCGTTGCTCGGTGTTGGGGTAGAGCAGCAGGGGCAGGTCGCCTCCGGGGCCGTTGAGATGCGGCTCGGCGACTTGGAGGACCATGCCAGCAGCAACGGCGGCATCAAAGGCGTTGCCGCCGCGCTCCAGCATGGCCATGCCTGCCGCAGACGCGAGCCAGTGGGTGGAGGAAACCATGCCGAATGTGCCAACCAGTTCTGGGCGTGTGGTGAAATGCATTGCAAACGATGGATTGGAGTTGCTGAGCTTTGCGGACCCGGTGGTTTTTGGAACCCCCGGAGGGAGTGCCGACCACACGTCCGGTCCGAGAATCACGCTACAGACTTATCAAGGCTTCGCAAGCTCAACGTACTTAGGGCTTGCGCAACCAGGAGGTCTCCCCGTATGATGCTAGCTCGCATACGAATTTGCCCTTTGCGGAGGAGTGGGTGAGCGGCTGAAACCACCTCATTGCTAATGAGGCGTATGCGCAAAACGTGTACCGAGGGTTCGAATCCCTCCTCCTCCGCCATCAATCCATCCAGAGTCCTCCAGCATCATCCACAAAACAGCCTGTCAGACCTTGCAAATGCTAGGGTCTTTCAAAAATAACCTCCAAAGCTGTCCA
>PBTB01000106.1 GCA_002726945.1 Deltaproteobacteria bacterium
CTCCTGATAGGCTCGCAGCACCTCGGCCTTGCGCTCCTCGCTGTAGCGTTGCTTGGGAAGCAGCACCTTGCTCGCCCCGCAAGTGCGGCACTGGTACTGCTGGCTTCCGCAGCGGTTGTGGCCGTTCTTGACAATGTGTGTGCTGCCGCAAGCGCGGCAGTGATGAACTTGGCTGGTCCGAATCATCGCTAATCTCCTTTGGTAGGTTAAGACATCACCTCCAGAGCATACCATTTCATTTAATCACAAGCCACTACCTACTATAATATCAATGAATTGTATGTTTGTATCCCAGTCCAAGATGTGTCCTATAACCAGTGGCTTTGACTATACCTGCTCAATGTGGGTTATTTGGAATAGATGCCGGAGTATCCTGCCAACTGAAGCAATTCGATTTCCAGTTCCAGCATTTTGCGGGCGTCTTCCTCAGAGCGTTCATGATCCCACCCGGCGAGGTGGGCACAGCCATGTGCGAGCATCCGGGCGAGTTCCGTTTCCACGGGCCAGCCGTTTTCCTGTGCCTGCCGAGTGACCTGCTCCAGCGAAACCGCCAAATCTCCCACGCACTCCGCATCAGGATCGTCCTCCCAGTATGACCACGAAAGCACATCTGTGGTTTGGTCTCGCTCCCGGAACTCCCGGTTCAGCTCCCGCATTTCCACATCGTCCGTGAGGTAGAGCGAAACGCAGCGTTCTCCCGGAAAAAGCTTCTGGAGGAACGTGGTCAGCACCGTTTGAAGCACCTCTGGATCTGCCTGCCCCGCAACGGTTTCCGTGCAAGTGATTTCAATCACTCGATTTCTTCAACTCAAACACCCGCAACTTGGCGCTGCGGCTTCTTGGATTGTCTGAGACTTCAGCTTCGGTCGCCATGATGGGGCTGCGATTGACCGCCCGTCCAATGGACTGTTTGCCGCAGATGCAGTACGGCAGGTCGGTTGGGCAGGCGCAGGGTCGCTCCCATTCCCGGAATAGCTTTTTGACCGGACGGTCTTCCAGCGAGTGAAAGCTGATGATTGCCATGCGTCCCCCCGGATTCAGAAAGTCCGGAAGGATTTTCAGCAGGGTTTCCAGTTCCTCCAACTCGCGGTTGACCGCAATCCGCAACGCCTGAAACGTCAGGGTCGCCGGATGGAAGCCGGGTTTGTGAAAGCGACGGGGAATCGTGCTGGCAACGAGGTCGGACAACTCGGCAGTCGTGCGAATTGGGTTGGTGCGCCGATGCTCAATGATCGTCCGGGCGATCTTCGTAGCGTTGCGCTCCTCGCCATATTCACGGAGCCAACGTCGCAATTCGTGCTCGTTGACTTTTCGGAGCAGTTGTGCTGCGTTCAGGTCCGGACTGTTCGGGTCCATCCGCATGTCCAACGGACCATCGAGGAGAAATGAAAAGCCACGTTCTGCCCGCTGGAGTTGTTCGGAGGACATGCCGAGATCGGCAATCACAAAATCGTAACGCAGTCCCCAGAGTTTGAGGTAGGCGGGGAGTTCCGAAAACCGTGCCTGCCGAACTTCCGTTCGTCCTGGGAATCGAGCTTCCAGTCGCTGCTTGGAGGCGTCCACCGCCACGGGATCACGATCCCCCCCCCGGAGTTGAGCCTCTGGACAGCGGTGAAGAAGTGCAGAACTGTGCCCGGCACCGCCGAGGGTGCAGTCCAGCAAAGTTCGGGGTTGCTCTGGCAGGTTCGCAAGGATTTCCTCAACCAACACCGGAACGTGCTGGAAGTCGCCGGAGGGAGTTTCCATGCTTCAGAAGCCCAGCACTTGCCAAGCGGCAGGGTGAAAAGTGTAGCGGTGCTGAAACGCGAGGTTGTGCGTTTTCTTGAGTTCCCGGAAGAGCGGATGGGGCTGCCAGTTCCTGGATTGACGGAAGAGCAGGCTCAGCACCTCGGAAACCACCTCTTCAGGGAGATCATGACGAGCAACCAGCACCGGGCGCTGCATGGGTAGCACCACGTCTTGAGCCTGTCCCAGATACGTCGCTGCGGGCAGCATCGCCATTTGCATCCACGGAGCTGTTTCCAGAAGCCCTTGCCGCAGTTGCGGATTCAGCGCAAGCAGGCGGTGCAGCGGGTTTTGCTGAAGATGCTGATGGATTTCCTGGGTTGGTGCCGGGGCCAATACCACCCAGGTCTCCTCCAGTCCCCACAACGTTTCGTCATTTTGAGGCATCGTGCTTTCCCAACGGATGCTTTGCACTCCAGAGTGGGTTTGCGCTCCCCAGACCACGGCTAGCGGGAACGTGTTTGGATGCATCCGCAAGGTGAGCCGGGGATCGGGAGGCAGTTCAAGCAACTCCGGATGGGCGCTGATCACCTGCAACCAATTCGTCCAGAGGACCGTCAGCACCTGCACTTTCGGGAACTCCCCAAGCCAGCGGTACGCCGATTCCGCGTCCACGATAGCCAAATCCCCGCGCTGCTCGGAAAGCTGTTCCAGTCGGGATTTTGGATGCACGGCAAAGCTCCAGTCAAGATGGAATTCCTTGTCCTTGACTGCCCCCGGAAGTTTCCAGAGCCGCACCAGTTCTCGGGCAAATTCGCGGGAGCCGGAGTCTTCCGTTCCCCCCAGCACCACATAGTGTGTCTCTGCACCAAACACGGTGCCGGAGCAGATCCAGTTGCAGCCAAGCACGAGGACAAGCAGGAGGAGATGCTGCTTCATTGCTGGCAGGCGGGACAGAAAAAGCTGCTGCGCTGTTGCTGGACGATGCGCTGGATGGGAGTGCCGCAGGTGGGGCAGGGGGAGCCGTCCTTGCCGTACACTCGCAGGAAGTCCTGAAACTCACCGGTCTTGTCATCCACCCGTCGGAAATCGGAGATCGAGGTGCCGTTCATTGCGATTGCCTCTTGCAATACGAACTTGGTGGTGGCGACCAATTGCTTGCGCTCCTTGGAGCGAATTTGCTGGGCCGGGCGTTCCGGATGCACTCCAATGCGGTAAAGGATTTCCGAGGCGTAGATGTTGCCAATGCCCACGACCACGCGCTGGTCCAGTAGCATGGACTTGATGTTGCGGGAAGTACGCTGGAACGGATTGCGCAGGGAGTCTGGAGTGAATTTGGAAGAGAGCGGTTCCAAACCCAAGTTTGCCAAAGCGGGACTTTCTTCAAGCGTATCCAAGACTTCCAAAGTGCCAAAGCAGCGCACATCGCTGAAGACCATCCAGCGTCCACTTTGAAAGCGGAACCGCACCCGCTGGTGCTTGTCCAACGACAGTTCGGTTTCGGTGACGACGAACTTTCCTGTCATCCGGAGGTGCCCCAGCAAGTAGCCTCTCGGGGACAAATGGAAGCAGAGGAATTTTGCGCGGCGGGTGACATCGTGGATGGTGCGCTCCAGCAGACGATCCAGGAACGCCTTTCGGTCTCCTTGCACAATGAGCGTGGGATGCAGAATCTCCACGCGGTCAATCGTCTCACCAACGATCTGGCTCCGCAGCCCACGGACCACCGTTTCCACTTCCGGGAGTTCTGGCATGACGCTATCCCCGGGTTAACTCGAACAGCCAATGGCGCACCACGAACGCCGTCCGGAACGGGGACATGCGGATGCGCTCCAGCATCAACTTCTGATCAGACGACGACGATTCTCGCTCCGTCGGCACAGCCCAATCCTCTTCTCCGGGCATCTCGAGTTTCTGCGAACCCCGCAGCGCATGGCGGAAAAATCCGTTTCCGTTCAAACGCCAATTGCGTACCAGCCACGAGAACATGCAGATGCCAATGCTGGTGGTGCAGTAGGTCAGGATTCCGGTCAGCAGTTCCTGCATGGCCACTCCTCCAGGTTGGGCCGAGGTGCTTTGGTGGTGCGAGCGACAACTCTCAACGAGTTTCACTCAGGATGGCTGGTGCTGGAGCGTGACGTCAGGACTTGGAATCTTTGGAAGGCTGAGCGTCCGTGGCGGCTTTCATCATGCTCTCCATGCTGCGCCCCAAGGTTTCCACAAACTGCCGTCCAAACTGGAAGGTTGGTCCCATCATCTCCGCCATCACTTCCGGATTCATCTGGCCCGTGCGCATTTGCTCGGCAAACTCCTCCAGCACCTCGCCCTGCACCTTCGAGAGGTGGGGCATCCCAAGGGTTTCCCGGACTTCTTCCGGAGTGGCTTCAATACTGATGTTGATTTTCATGGGAATCCCTACCCCCGTTCTCCCGTGAAGCGGGCCAAGTCTGCGACTATTTTGAAAGAACTCACGAATCAAGAAACGTCCACGGGGTCTGCGCCCGGGCTTGTTGCTCATAGGCCGTGATTTGCCCGGCGAACCTGAGGGTCCAGCCAATGTCGTCGAGTCCGCTGAGCAGGCAGTGCTTCGCAAAGGGATCAACCTCGAAGGAGAACATCCGTCCTTCAGGAGAACGAACCTCATCCGAAGGCAGGTCAACGGTCAGTTCACAACCTTCGTTCGCTTCTACTTCCTCGAACAACGCCTGCACCTCCTCTGGTTGCAGCACCACCACGAGGATGCCGTTCTTGCGGCAGTTGTTGAAGAAGATGTCCGCAAAACTCGGTGCAATGATACAGCGGAAACCGTAATCAAGCAAGGCCCACGGCGCGTGTTCCCGACTGGAGCCACAGCCGAAATTATCGCGGGCCAACAAGATTTGTGCGCCTTGGAAACGCGGGGCGTTCAGCACGAACTCCGGATTGGGCTGGGTGCCCGCATCGTCCAGATAGCGCCAGTCGTGAAAAAGGTGGACCCCAAAGCCCGTGCGTTCGATCTTCTTGAGGAACTGCTTGGGGATGATCTGGTCCGTGTCCACGTTGATCCGGTCAAACGTGGCGGTCAGGGCGGTCAGTTGGGTGAACGGTTCCATGTTTCTTGTCAAAGTTCAATGTTCTGGTGAAATTCCGGGAATATCCGTGAAGTGGACCGTGGGCTTTCTACGTCAAAAAAACTTAATCGGCCATCCTCATCGCAGTACCAGACTTCTTCGGCGTCAGTTTCAAAATACAATTCCCGTTTTTCGTGCATTTCCTTATCGGTGTTGCCGGGAGAGAACACCTCCACACAAACCTCCGGTGCCACGGAGCATTCCACTTCATGCTTGATCTGCTCAAAGCGCTCACGCGAAGCCCAAGCCACATCCGCGACTTTGGTGCCGCCGTGCGTGTGAATCGCGCATGCGGCCAACCCCTTGCCATCGGAACGCATGGATTCCATCAAATGTCCGACGGCTAGTTGGTACGCCGAATGGCTCACTCGAACGGGAGCCATAACGATTTTTCCATATTCATTGAGTTCAATCTTGAATGGAAGGTTTCTCAGGTTGGGATGATCACACACTTCTTGCCAGTTCATGAGATGCCTTTTTCAAAGAGTGCGGGGATCGGCAAAGCGTCCGGCCACAGCGGCGGCAGCGGCCATCAGCGGACTGACGAGGTGGGTGCGTCCCCCCTTGCCCTGGCGTCCCTCGAAGTTGCGGTTGCTGGTGGAGGCGCAGCGCTCTCCGGGTTGGAGCATGTCATCATTCATGGCGAGGCACATTGAACATCCGGGTTCGCGCCAGTCAAAACCTGCTTCAGTGAAGACCTGATCCAGACCCTCCTCTTCGGCTTGCTGCCGCACCAGTCCGCTGCCGGGGACAATCATCGCGTGGACTCCGGAACGGACCTTGCGGCCCTTCACGAACTCCGCAACCGTCCGCAGATCCTCGATACGGGAATTGGTGCAGGAGCCAATGAAGGCCCGGTCAATCGAGATTTCCTGCATCGGGGTGTTGGCCTCCAGCCCCATGTACGCCAAGGCGCGTTGCAACGCCTTGCGTTCGGTGGAGTCCACAATGGCTTCCGGATCGGGAACCTTGCCGTTGATGTCCGTGACCATGCCCGGATTTGTCCCCCACGTCACTTGCGGCAGGATGTCCTCGGCGGTCAGCGTGAGTGTGGTGTCGAATTCGGCGTCCGGATCGGAGGGCAACTGCTTCCACGCCTCAACCGCTTGGTCGAAATCTGCACCTTGCGGGGCGAAGGCTCGCCCCTGAAGATAGGCATACGTCTTCTCATCGGGGGCCACCATTCCGGCTCGTGCCCCGGCTTCGATGGCCATGTTGCAGAGCGTCATGCGCCCTTCCATCGAAAGGTTGCGAATTGCTGCGCCCATGAACTCGATCGCGTAGCCCCCGCCTCCGGCAGTGCCGATTTTACCGATGACGGTGAGGATGATGTCCTTCGCAGCCGCGTTTTCCGAAAGTATGCCTTCGACGGCCACTTTCATCGTTTTTGGTTTTTTCTGCTGGAGCGTCTGCGTGGCCAGCACATGTTCCACTTCGGAGGTGCCGATTCCGAAGGCAAGCGTTCCAAAAGCCCCGTGGGTCGCGGTGTGGGAATCGCCGCAGACAATCGTCGATCCTGGCAGCGTCAGTCCTTGCTCCGGTCCCATCACATGCACGATTCCGGAACGCTTGTCTCCAAGGTCAAAGAGCGTGATTCCGAAATCCTTGCAGTTCTGGCGCAGCGTCTCCACCTGCTGGCGGGAAATCGGATCCTTGATTGGGGCAAGTTGGTCGCGGGTCGGGATGTTGTGGTCCGGAACCGCGTAGGTGGCTTCGGGACTGCGGACTTTTCGTCCAGCAAGCCGCAGTCCTGCGAAGGCCTGAGGTGAAGTGACTTCGTGGACGAGATGCCGGTCGATGTAGAGGATGGTGTTGCCCTCTTGCTCATGCACGACGTGCGTATCCCAGATTTTCTCAAACATTGTCTTGGCCATGGGACGAATCCTCCAAAATGCAGGTTTTCAGTACAGAATGATTCTAAGAGTCGGCTTGGAGGGAGTCAAGCACGCGGAGCGCACCCCGCCGTCAGATGCGCTCCGGAGGGAAGCGTGAGGAGGGTCACAAGCTACGTCCACAGGACGCAGCTTGAGGAAAGCCCCTCAAAGGGGTGATGGGTGGAACAATCCTAACCCGGACTAGCCGGAACCAAAATTATCGTCTATTCTCATTTCAGATAGTCCCCCTCTGAATGTCAAACAAAACCCATGAGGACCAAGGGGCCCACCTTTGGAATCGTCAGCACCTCCCCGTAGGGGAATACTCCGTGTGACCCCTGCAGTCCTGAACTCGCTTGAGGAAACTCCCTCTCACTCGGAGGAAGCCTGCTTGATGGTGATGCGGGCGGACTGCCGGAGTTCAGTGAGGTAGGCTTGGATCGCTCCGGTCCGTTTTTGCTGGTACACGGAATTGGCGAGCGCGTCCGATTGCTCGGCGGAGAGGTTCGCACAATCCGGAGCGTTGGGAAACGCCTCTTCGGTGATGAAGAGGACATGGAAGCCAAACTGGGATTGCACCAGTTCGCTGGGTTGCGCCACCGGAAGGGTAAACGCCGCTTGGTCAATCGCAGGGAGCAGTTGCCCCTGCTGGAATTTTCCGAGTACCCCACCATTTTTTTTCGCTCCAGGATCGTCAGAAACCTCACGGGCGATGGCGGAAAACGCCTTGCCTGCCGTAAGGGCAGTGCGTACTTCCTGTGCCCGGTTTTGCGCCTCCGTTTCAGAAGTTCGGAAGAGAATCTGTGACAAGCTGATCTGCCGCAACGACTGCCGATGCGTCCGGCAGGCGGCCTGAATCTCGGTGCCCTCCACACGAATCTTCGAGTCCACCTCGCGGGACAGGACCCGCTGCTTCTTGAGATCCTTGAGGATACGTGACTGCAACTCGCTTTCCGGCATCACCGTGAGCAGTTGCGGGTTGGATTCGGAAATGCGGTCCAATTGCGCATCCACCTCCTTGTTGGAAATTTCAATCTTCAGGACACGAGCGCGGTCGAGCAGCAGCAGTTCCTGGATGAGGCTGTCCACAGTGGTGCGGTCCACTTCGGCAAACTCGCGGTCGCGTTCCGGACCTTCCGGAATCGCTTGCTGAATCTGCGCCTTGAGTGCATTCACGATGTCCTCGGCCTCGCTCTGGGTCATCATCTGGCTGTTGACGATGAGGAAGATCCGGTCAATCACCTGGGGGGCCGCCCCAACTTGGAGCGCGGGGAGTAGAAACGCCCCCAGCAAAAGCATCAGCAGGGGCCAAAATCTAGCGGGCATGGTCGAGCGCAAGTGAGGTCATCGTTTGGGAAAAGGGTTGCAGTTCTGTGCTTCGGGCAGTCACAGGAATGCGGTGCAGGTACTCCATCTTGGTGACGGTGACACGCTTGTGCAGCCTGCCGTCGAACAGGTATTCCGTGACTTGCGGGTACGCCTGTTTCTGGTAAGTCTTGAATTTTGAAAAGCGCACCTCCAACTGCCAAACCGTGCCGTCCGGGTGCTGGACTTCGCGGTGCAGCGAGTGCATCCGGAAGGTGATGGGCTGGATGAAGGCGTAGGCTCCGGATTCGGGATGGCCCACACGATACAGGGCGTGGCTGTCCTCAGTGAGTTGCAGGGTGACGTGGAATCCGGAAAGACCGTACTCCCGGAGCGTTTGCTCACGGTTCTGGGAATCACGTCCCAGCAGTCGCAAGTACCACGGCGAGGTTTCGTGCCAGTCGAATCCGGGATGCAGGGCCGTGTCGGCGTAGTTGTCCTTGTACTCAAGGTGAATGTGCAGTCGCTTCTGGAATCCCAGGGATTCCACGATGATGGCCTCGTCAGCTTTCCAGTGAATGCGCTGGCGGTAGCGGCGGTCAGGCCGCTCCACCGGATGCAGCTTGCCCTTGGCGTCCGCAACCGCTTGCAGTGGATCAAACACCTGCACCTCGGTTTCAAGGTAGATACGCCACCAGTTGACGTGTTGATTCATTTGAAACTGGAGGTCTTCCCACGCAAGTGGTGACGTTGCGGCATGACCGGAAGCGGTGACCAGCAGCCCGGTTCCACAGAAGAGGAGAAGCCTCGACAGGCAGCGGGGAATCCGAAAAAGTGGCAAACGGCTTTTCATTCAAGAGGAGCAGTGCTAGGTTCAGCATGTCAGTTTTTGTTGGAATTCGCAAGGAATAGTGGCCGATACAGAAGCCTTTCAGAATCGGATTATCCAAGCTCTGAGTCGTTGCGTATCCCCACCTGACACCGGCAATCCGTTATGAAAGAAGCCAGAGGCTGGATCGATTTTAATCCCTTGAGGGTCTGATTCCCCGCAGCTTGCTGCGTTTTTCAGCGCCGCAGGCCATAGTTTTGCCAGGCTTTTTTCAAAAGTGTCACCGAATACTCCGCTGCTCTGCGGCGGGGTATGAATTGAACCATAATTTTTAAAAAACCGACCTGCTCAATGCGGGAAATAACTAATGATTCCAAAGAATTAAAGGATTTGAGGAATTTTTGATGAAGTCAATAATATCCGTGCTTTAGCAAAATTTTTCGTAAGTCCTGTATACGTTTTTTCAACTAGGCGATAGTGGTGAGAAATTTAGTTTTAACAATCATTTTTGTGTTATTCAGCAGTTGCAGTGCTTTTGCGGAGACTTGGGATTTTGGGATAGGCCTTCCTTTTTATTCAGGAAGAATGAAAAATTATCATCCACTGCAATTGGAAATTGGAGTGGCAAGTGTGAAAGGTTATGGCATTAATTCCAGTATACAATCGGTAAAGAGTCACAAAGTTTCAGGGTTTACAGGAAAATTAAAATGGACAAGTTTCGATATTCATATTTTTTACAGATTTGAAAAGTACGTGCATAGATGGGATGTTGGAGTAATGACCAATTTAAATAAATATTATGGACAAATTAATGAGATCGAATTCAATAAAAATATTACATACATTGGTCCCATGATACAGTATTCTACTACAATCAAAGGCTATGATCGTGAAGACGCGTATTATGGAGTCCGTATTTTTGCTTTGTCCACAAGTGAAATCAACACTCATTCATTTGACCTGACGGATGACACTACATTTCAATCTGAACATGAAAATTATAAAAGTTATATCAAAAATAATAACCCTGCATTAACTGTTGGATTGAACTTTACCATAGGTTTTAGATTATGAAGAAACTGTTTTTTGTTCTCATGTTTATTTCAATAGCTGGCTGTTCCACACAAAAATTCACAAGAATTGAAGAAGGGGGAAAAAAGGAAATCGTTATCGGTAAAAATTACAGTGTCATCTATTGTGAATGTGAAAAAAACGAACTGCTGAACGAATTATTAGGGAAGTTGAGAGCAAGGGGGTTTCAAATTATTAAAGTCAATTCGTTTGAAGACATGAATGTCGTGAAAACAGAAAAAAACATAGTGCTTTACGGCTACAGTAAAAAGGTGCAAGGTGACACAAAAAAATATACAACCACAAACCTTGTCAGCAGAAATGAAACTTATGACTGTGGCAAAGGGTGCAGTGTCCGTCGACGCTGGAATGAACTTGTTGTTAATACTGTAACCACTCCTAGTGTTTCACGAAACAACAGCGTCTTAATCTATAAAATAGATGATGCAACAGAATTGTTAATGGCCATCACTTCTGGAGATAAGTATTCTTTGAATTTATCAACCAAAGAAGAGACAGGAAGCACGCTCAACGTCATCTCAGAAACCAAAGCATATGTCATCAAATAAGTTCATTGTTTTTTTATATGCAGTGTCTGCCTCAATCATGCTTCATGGTTGTGCAGACAGGCATCTCCTACAGCTAGAAAGAAAAATCACCAACGACTCTAAGTTCAACAAAACTGAAACGGTGGTTGTTGATTTGGAATTCAGTGAAATAGATTACTCTGAAAGAATAGTTTCGTTACATTCCAATAGAGTTTTCAAAAAAGGAGCCTTGCCGCAAAACAAGAAAATTATAATTGACGCTTTAAGTGAATCGTTATCCTTTGATGGAAAATCAGTATTTTCGCTGGAAGAATATCAACGGATTAAAAAAGACTTAAGAAAAATCAGACCTGCCGCAGGTTATAAAGATCCAAAACCAGATGCGTTAATTCGCTTAAAAGTCTCCTACAGCATCCAAACGGGGAGATATGAGAAAGAAAGGGTGTATAGTTTTTACAGAAAGGAAACACGTTGTCGATACTTAAAAAAACCGCCAAAAAAATATAAACCCTGCCGAGATACAGAAAACTCCACTTGGGATGAAATCAGATTAGACCGGAACGCATCAGGGGTAGTTGACCTGTGGTATTCTGGTGATGTCTATCTAAATGAAAATGACCAATATATTCATCATAGAAGCCTCAATGGCTATCAATCAATAACAACACTTTATCAAGATGAAAAAGTTTTGAATCAAAGTATTGCAGCGGGACTTGGCCTAATCATTAGCAATAACCTGGGAACAGTGGACTTGGCAGTCAGGTTGGAAATTGATGAAGGAAATCATAATGAGGCAATAGAGTGGTTAAAACGAGGCGAAATTGAAGTTGCCAGAAAAATTCTGGAAAAAGATGTTACCGAAAATATGTTTGAATCATCAACTGATTATTACAATCTGGGATTAATTTACCATATCTATGGAGATTTTGAGATTGCAAGAGAATACTATGCAAAAGCCATCAATGCAGGGGGTTATAAAAGAATGTATGTTGAAGCTCTTCAAAACATCAAGGTGTTGAATGAAAAAAGTACGCTGTAAGGCTTGGTACCTGGTGGTGTCAATATTAATTTTTGGGTGCAGTTCTTTCTCTTCAAAAAAAACCTTTACAATCACCTATTTTACACCACCGAAAAAAATGTTGACAAACAAGCCAATTTTGGTGAGCAATTCAACTGGAGATGGCTATCACTTGAAAAATATTTTAACTGAATTGTTGATGAACAGTGGTTATGAGGTCATACAAGATGTCAACAGCACGGGAAAACTCATTGCACCATTTGGCATTGACCAAGCTGTTCCCACCAAGGATGTCACAGAAATCACAGTCTCGTTGGAACTGGAAAAAACGAATGAGACTTCCAGACAAATTTCTGAAAAAATCACTTTAACTAGCTGTAATTATCTGCGAGAGAAAAATCCGTGTTCATCAAGATCTGGAATCGTGAGGAGCTTCCAAACAACCCTAAGTAAAAAAGGACAAGCAAAGATCAGGATTAAAGATTCAGGCAAGGAAACAATAACCATTGAATTCCCAATAAATGTAAAAACCGCTGGCCTACTACCAGGGGGCACGAACATACCCCTAACTCAAGCTATACAAAATATTTTAAGAAAGACGTTTGCTCCATACTTAAAGAGTCTTGTACAAGAGCAATCCACTTTTGAAATTGATAAAATGGCTGCTGATTTCATAGACAGTGGACTTTTTGAGGTTGCAAAATTACGAGTTCAGGGTCATGAGAGTGGAGTTGGATACTACTTGACAATGGGATATATTGAAGAAAAACAAGGCAATCTATCCGGCGCAAATATGTATTATCAAGAAGGCGAAGTCAGTACCAGCGAAAATGAATTATTTAAAAAATCAATCGAAAGAATAAATTTTTTATTGCAGCAGTGAAACGCTTTCGATTTTATCACTTCGTGTTGATGGATGGTGTAGCACGTTACTCTGGACGAGTTTTTAAAGAAGAGCACGGAGATCAGAGTCAATTTGACATCAGAACAATCGAATGGAAAAGTTCTGTACAGAATCAATGAAGCAATTGATAACTGATGTTACGCACTCGGATTTTAACTCATTGAAATCATTGTGGTTTTTAAATCGATCAAAATTATCACCATCAATAAAATCAATAACTTACGCAGGGGACTGCGTAACATCAGTTGATAAATGACTTGCTATTCAAGAAAAGGGACGTTAGACTGCTTGCAGTGATTCTCTTTTCGGGAAGATCATGACTTCGTATTTTTCGAACCCTAACTCATACAGGAATTATGTTTAAAATTCTTTCGCGGATCTTGGCCCACGTCCTTTTCGTTGTGCTACTGGTGGGCTGTGCTTCCGCACCTCAACCAAAATCCAAGCCCAAGGCCGAAAATTTTCTAACCCTCGCAGATGTCAACGGTCAAATCTCGTTTAAGGAAAACAATAACACTCCTGACATTCGAGTGATTCGTGCCAAGGCTAAAGCATTCATCAAGCAAAACGACCTGCGCTCAGCCAAGATACTTGCAACTAATCAAGCCACTAGTTATGCCGTGGATGACATGGTTCGGGAATTACTGACCGAGGAGATTTACAACAACAATTTTGAAAAAATCGAAGAGTACCTTTCTAAAAATTTAGACAGTTATGTCGTTGATAAGGAGGTTGTGGCCGAGAAGCGTATCTTTGCGAACAAGTATTATGGCATTGACACTGCCTTTAAAATAAGTCGCCAGAAAGTCCTTGTTGCTTTGCAAAAGGATCTCAAGCTCATCAACACCAGTTCAAGCACGTTAGTGGTCGTGATTACCAGTAAAAAAGGCATTGACCTGTCAGGGTCAGGGTTTCAGTTTGGCGACTTGGAGGACGCGTTGATGAACCAGATTCAAACCGACCTGAACCAGCGAGGATTGCGAGCAATGGACTTTCGGAATGCGATCACTCACTTGCAGAGCGATGCAAAAACAAAAGAACAGTTTGGAAAAATATCAAAAGAACAGTTTCTTGCGGTAGTCTCTGGAAGTCCAGCAGACCGTGCATTGCTCAACAAGCAGATTCAGGAAGCAGAGGGGTTCTATACAACCGGTCTGAGTCTGCTGCAGCAACTGGCAAAGGTGGTGGTTGAGGTCAATATCTTTTCAATCAGTGGAAACACGAAGGGGGATCTCGCTCTTTCCCTCAACGTCACAGCGAAAAACATTTCCACAGGACGGGGCGGGGCGTTTGCAAACACAGTCACCAATGTTGCTCGACGAGGCGGCCCCAACGTCATTCCGTCAGCAATGATCACCGGCCTGGTCCAAGACACCTACCAAGACCTAAAGCGTGAATTCATCCCTCAGGTTATCAAGGAGATGTCCACAATCACTGTGGGGGGGGACAAACTGATGCCTTATGAAATTGTCTTAAAAGGCTTCGACAGTCGCAACGTTCGCAGATTCAGATCTGCCTTGGATCAGAGACAAAATGATCAATTCAGATACATTGACTACGACAATACACTGGCAGGAACTCAGCCTTCGATTGTGACCATTCGTGTGCGTTACGCAGGAAAGCCCGACCGCTTGGCGGATCTGCTGATGGGTATTCTTGATGGACAACAGATTGACTTCAAGGAACCCCGTGTCGCTCCAGAGCTCAAGGATATTGTCATTGAACACCAGTGAATTATTGGAGAACAAATATGAAGATTCCAATCAGGATTCTGTTGGCCGCGATTGCATTCCTCTTCATAGGAATTGGAGGCTGCACAAAGACCATTGAGGATGCCGAGTCGCTTTACCGCAACGGGCAGGAAGAAGAGGCGTTGGATGCTGTCGAAAAATTAATGGAGCATGAAGACCCCAAAGTGCGGCAGCGAGCGGTTCGGATTGCTGGAAAGGTCGGTAACGACCGCGCCGGCAAGCTCCTAGTCCTTGCGTTGCGGGATGCCAGCCCCGTGGTGCAGGCTGAAGCCGTGCGGGGGCTCGGCGCCAATGTCTATGAACCCGGCATCCAGCCACTGCTCGAAATGCTTCCTAAGGCAGACCCTGATGTGATACAGGCGGCGGGAGGGGCTTTGGCCAGTTATGGTGCTGCCGCACTCGATAAACTGGTGCAGCTCTACACGACTCCTTCACAGAAATCCAATCGAGGTGTGTACAGGCAAGTCCTGCTTCAAGTAGGCGCACCTGCTTCAGAAGCTTTGATTGCCACCTTGAAGGGCAGATCGTTCTTTGAAAACCGGGACACCTTCATGCTGCTCAAGCAAATGCGCAATCCGAAGGTCGCAACTCTGATGCTCCCTTATTTGGAAGACGAAGAGGTCGCCGGGCAGGTAGCGGAAGCCATTGGACGCCTTGGCAGTATGGGCGTCAGCCCGACACTGGACAGTATCAAAGGCTACAAGAATGACCCTGCGGATGTTCGTGTGCTGGAGTTGCACATTCGCATTCTTGGAAAATTGAAAGATGTCCGCGCTGCTGAAACATTGGAAGCCCTCGCAACACATCCTAGCGAGCGCATCCGCGATGCCGTGGACCGCGCGCTCTTCCAGATTCGCGGCTACTGATTTGCAGCATCACATCCGGTAGGGCGGGAGTCCGGCACTGTCCGGACCTGCCCAGCCGCGTCGGGCGGACCACTCCTGCACCCACGCCGCTCCTCGGTCCAGCCAGCGATCCACCCGGTTTTTCCCGCTTTCCGTGCGGACCTCCACCACCTCGTGCCCGTCCTCCTGCTTTGCGTAGAGGTAGTCATCGCTCGTCTGCAACTCATCCACCAACCCCAGTTCCAAGGCTTTTGAGGCCAGCCAGTACTCTCCGGTCGCAATCGTGTCCAAGTCCACCCCCGGACGGTGTTCCTGAATCAACCTCTTGAACGCACCGTGGATCGCTTCCAGGTCCGCCTGGAATTTCTCGCGTCCTTCCTCGGTGATTTCCGCAAGCGGTGTGACGGTGCGCTTGTGCTTTCCGGCGGTGAAGAGGTGATAATCCACCTCGTTCTTCTGGAGAACACGGTGGAAATTCGGAATGCCTGCGACCACACCGATGGAGCCAACGAACGCAAAGGGTGCGGCCACGATGCGATCCGCAACGGTGGCCATCATGTAACCGCCGCTGGCGGCAATGACATCCACACAAACCGTGCAGCGCAGCCCCGCCTGCCTGAGCCGAGCGAGTTGCGAACTGGCGAGTCCGTACTGTGCGACCGCTCCCCCTGGACTGCTGAGCCGTACCACCACCTCGTCTGAAGGCAAAGCGGCTCCAAGCAAAAAGGTGATCTCGTCCCGGAGTTGTTCCACCGAAGACGCGAGGATGTTGCCCTCAAAATCCAGCACATAGATGCGGTTTGAGTGCCCCTTGACGATTTCCTCCACCGACTTGCCCGCCTTCAGGTTGGCCCGGATGGACGTCACCGTTTGCTCGTCCTTGGACTTTTCTTTCTTCTTTTCGACCTTACCCTCCTTGCGCCGAGCCTTGCGCAACAGCTTGATTGCGCTCTTGGACAGGGCCGGATGCTCGATCAGCGTTTTTTCCAATTCTTCTCCGGCTTGTTCAAAGCGTTTGCTCCAGCGCCGGAAGGCCAAATGCGGCTCCTTCTCCCCGGACATGCGCTTGCGCAACAAAACCCGCAGCAGGATGATCAATCCGGCAATGCCAAAGAGCAGGACGGAAACGTGGTAAAAGCTGAGGAACTCGTTGAGAAATTCGGTCATTCAGGCTGGGAGCGTGTTGTTCTTGGAGATGGGAGGATCGTCTGATAGCCTAACCGATTAGACTCAATTTGCAACGAGATTTCCATGTCCCAGACGCCATCCCGCGTTTATCTTCGTCTTTTTCTGCTCACCACCTGCTTCGCTCTCACCGGTTCTGTCGCCAGCATGACGGTTTCGGTGGGTTCACTGGTTGGCCATGCGATTGCCGAAAACAAGGCGCTTGCCACCCTGCCGTTGTTCCTCAAACTGCTCGGCACCATGTCGGCGGGCCTTCCGGCCTCGCTGCTGATGCGTCGGGTGGGGCGACGCAACGGCTTTCTGGTTGGCACCAGCCTTGGGCTGCTCGGCGCATTGACCGGATCATACGCGATCCGCATCGGCAATTTTCCGCTATTTTGTGCGTCCACCTACACTTTGGGATTGATGATGGGGGTCAACCACCTCTACCGCTTTGCAGCGGTTGAGGTGGCCGGATCTGCATTCAAGGCAAAGGCGGTCTCGCTGGTGATGGCCGGAGGCATTGTTTCCGGAACGCTCGGCCCAACACTTGCGGTGCAGGGCGAGGATTGGATTGAAAACGCCCCTTTCGCGGGAGGCTACCTTGCGGTTGCAGGAGTGTATGTGCTGGTCGCCGGCATTCTCGCCTTTCTCGACCTCCCTCGTCCGACCGTTGAGGAACAGCACGGAACACGGCGTCCGCTTGGAGAACTGATTGCCCAGCCCAACCTGATCTTGGCGGTTGCCAGCGCCGCCCTGAGCTATGGGGTGATGGCCTTCATCATGACCGCCACTCCGCTGGCGATGATGCATCGCGGGCATCTGTTTTCAGACACCGCCCTAGTCATTCAGGGGCATGTGATGGGGATGTTCCTTCCCTCCTTCTTCACCGGTTCCCTCATCCAGCGCTTCGGCGCCCCTCGCATGATGGCCACCGGAGTGGTGCTGAACCTTGTCTGCATCGCGCTCAACGTCCACGGTGAATCATGGTGGCACTTCTGGACCTCGCTGATGTTGCTCGGCGTCGGTTGGAACTTCATGTTCATCTCCGGAACCACGCTGCTCACCGAAACCCACCGTCCTGCCGAAAAAGCGCTGGTGCAGGGCTGCAACGATTTTCTCGTCTTTGCCATGGCCGCGTCCGGATCGTTGCTGGCAGGAGTGCTGCTCAGCGTCATGGACTGGCAGCAACTCAACCTGATCGCCCTACCGCTGTTGGGCGTGGTGGTCATTACGCTCGTCTGGTATCGATTGCGGCAACGCCCGGCGACTCCGGAAGCTCTGGCATCTGCGGCCAGTTCCGGGGACTAACCACACACCTCGTCGGTCAGCAGTCGCGGATCAGGTATTTCGGAGGTTTCGGGTGGCGCTCCCAGCAACTGCGCTGGAAATTGCGGTGAATGTGACCGTAGTTGTGGGAATTGAACCGCCCATCTCCATTCCACTCCGGCGCAAGGGTGCGCAGAGCAGGAGTCTGGACAGCAGGTGGTGGTGGGGTGCAGGCGATGCTGAACAGCACGATCATGCCGAGCATCCCGGAAAACCTCCGGTTCCGTCCAAACTCAAAACAGCACATCAAACCAAATCAGCAGCGAGTGGATGAACGCTTTTGGGAAATGATCCGGACACAATTCCGAAAAGGTCGGGGATGCACGGGCAGGTAATTGCGCTCGTTGTAGCGTCCATCATTCCAATCTGATGAAATCGGCTTTCTGACCGCAAGCGGTTGCCCTGGCTCAAGCTCCGGCGTCAAGCAGCCCGTGCCCCAAGCCACCACCACCACGCTTGCCAGCCCCAGACAACACCTCACTTTGAATCCTTGCCTTCCGTGTATTGAGATTGCCGAAGCAATCATGAACGTTCCTGCCATTCTCTCAAGTTCCGGAACGAGGATCAAGCAGCAGCGTGGGTTTGCGTTGACTGTCACGGACAGCCTTGGCACAGTATTGAGGCACAGCGAACGGCTCTCTTGACTCCTCAACCCAGACGCGCAAACCAAAACATGGACACCCAGCACGCTCCAATTGAAGTTAAACAGCTCTTGGAACTCAACCACATTGCCGTGGACATCAGCCACAGCATCATGGACAAACCGGTGCTCGAAGCCTCCGCCGGAGACTGGACCTTCATCCCCACAGTACTCCACAACCTCCAGCACGTCTATGGTCGTCCGCTGGTGGCGGTGCGGAACATTGACGGGGAAAAGCGCATCATGTTCGCCGCCTATGTGATGGACCACGCAGTGCTGCCCAGTGGCCGGGTGCGCTTCGTGCTTTCCGAAGATCCCGGGACGCTCGGCGACCTTGTGGGCCGGGTCTATCCAATGTGGCGCGGGGCGACCATCGCCTACGTCTCCAGAGAAAGCCGTTCGGTTCTGGAGTTCTGAGTGCAGACGTTTTGTAACCCATTCCCAAAAGCCGTCATGCGATTCCCACGCCTTCTCCTCAGCCTACTCGTCCTCACGCTGCTGTTGTGGGGGACTCCTCCACTTCCAGATCTCCATGCCGAGGAACTGCTCTTCTCCGACGACTCCCGCTATGAAGGGGAGCTTGCGGACGGAAAACCCAACGGCCAAGGGGTGTATCAGTATGCCGACGGCTCCCGCTACGAAGGCAAATGGGTGGCTGGTGCTCCGGAAGGACGTGGCACCTACACTTACGCGAGTGGAACTGTTTATGATGGCGACTGGAGGAACGGCATCCCTGACGGACGAGGGTTGCTGACCTACGCCAACGGCGTGCAGTATGTCGGGGAGTTTCAGGACGGACGCTTCCACGGCGGCGGGGAACTGACCTATCCGGACGGCACGCGTTACAGCGGGGAATTCGTCAAGGGCGCCTTGCAGGGCAAGGTCCGCATCGAGTATGCGGACAGTACGCACTACGATGGAACCTGGCAGAACGAACGGCCCAGCGGCAGCGGGACCCTGCGCTACGCAAGCGGCACGGTGTACGAGGGCGAGTTCACCGAAGGCCGGATCGAAGGCAAGGGTCAACTCCGCTTTGCCGACCAGTCCGTGTACCGGGGAACGCTCGTGGATGGTGAGTACCTCAAAGGCAACTACCGCTACCCGGATGGCTCCAGCTACATCGGCGACTGGCGGGACGACCAGCCCGAAGGGCAGGGTACCATGGATTACGCCGACGGCTCCCACTACGAGGGACAGTGGCGCAAGGGGATGCCACATGGACAGGGTGAGTTGCGTTTCGTCGATGACTCCCGCTACCACGGCGTGTGGCAGGGCGGACGCTACCACGGACTCGGCACCTTCACCTTTGCCAACGGTAGCCACTACAACGGCCACTGGCATGAGGGGAACTACCACGGGCAGGGCACCTTCAAGTACGCCGACGGCAGTCGCTATGAAGGCCAGTGGTCCAACGGGGTCCAACAGGGGTCCGGCACCTTCACCTACACCAACGGCAGTCACTACTCCGGAACTTGGCGCAACGGCAATTTCCACGGGCAGGGTACGTTTGTCTATGCCGAGGGCGGCCGCTACAAGGGGCAGTGGTCGAACGGCACCCCGGACGGAGAAGGCGAGTTCAAATACGCCGACGGCAGCCGCTACAAAGGGTCGTTTGCCAAGGGACTCCCACATGGACAGGGCAAGCTGAATGATGCTAACGGTACCGCCTATGAAGGGCAATTCGTCGCCGGAGCCATCCGGGGACAGGGGGCCTTCACTCACAAGGACGGCAGTGTCGCCACCGGTCAATTCTCAGATGGAATCCAGCAGGGCACCGGCACCCTGACTTATCCAAGTGGAGCGGTGTACTCCGGGGCATTTCTTGATGGAACCCCGCACGGACAGGGGGAGTATACCTTCCCCGACGGCTCCCACTACAAAGGCAATTTCGCCTCCGGGAGTATCAAGGGGCAGGGCACCTACACCTACCCCGACGGCACCGTGTACGAGGGCAGCTTTGCGGCAGGCATTCCCAGCGGACGCGGCCGGGCTCGTTATCCTGCCGGATCGCAGTATGAGGGCGATTGGCGAGACGGCATGCCCTACGGACAGGGCCGCTGGAACTACGCCAACGGTGCAACTTACGAAGGGCGGGTCAAAGACGGGAGTCCGGACGGACAGGGCAAGTACGCCTTTGCCGACGGCAGCCACTACGAGGGGAAATTCCGCATGGGCACCCCGGAAGGTAAGGGTGTGATTGCGTATCCGGACGGCACCCGCTACGACGGTCAGTGGCGAGCGGGCATCCAAAGCGGGCAGGGCAAGCAGACTTACCCCACCGGAGCTTCCTACAAAGGCACCTTCCTGAACAGCCAGCCGCACGGCGTGGGCACCTACACCTTCCCGGACCAGACGGTCTATGAGGGCCAGTTCAACATGGGCAAACGCTCTGGACGCGGCGAAATCCGCTACCCCAGCGGTGCGAACTACAAAGGCAATTTTGTGGACAGCACACTGCACGGCCAAGGGACGTACCACTACACCGACGGCTCACACTACCAGGGAAGTTTCGTCAGGGGAAAACCGGAGGGCAAGGGCATCATGACCTACGCCAACGGGGCGAGCTACTCCGGGAACTTTCTCAAATGCCTCCAGCACGGGCAGGGCATCTACACCTTCCCGGACGGCTCGCGCTACGAAGGTGCGTGGGCCGACGGCCAGCAGAACGGACAGGGCAACTACTACGGCCCGGATGGAGAAATTATCTTCAGCGGACAGTGGGAAAAAAGCAAACCCCAGCAGTAACGGCCCTCACTCGTCCGGCTCCACGCGCTTTTCCGCCTGACGGTTGTAGCGCTGCTTGCGCGGCGGCCTCACCTTCTCCCGGAAGCGTGTGAACGGGTAGGTCGCGGCGATCTTCAACTCGCCGCCCTCGGACTCCCCCTCCAACTCGGGGGTTTCCTCCACTTCCGCTTCCGGAACTTTCTCGGCTCCGGCTTTCTGCTTTTTGCGTTTTAGCATCTCAATCCAACACCCGGCATCCGTTGCCGCCGTTCTTGACGATGTTCGCACTGCCGCACTCGCGGCAGTGCTGGACTTGGCTGATCTCGATCAGCGGTGTCCTCCTTTGGAAGGTTAGATGGTTTTGTAAGCGTTCAGAGGGTGACTATCCAAATCTCTCACTTGACACAAATGATGGGCTGTTGTCCAGTCGCTTCGGTAAAAGTCTCACTTTTACTTGCACCCGTCCGGAAGGATTCGGGATATGCTAGAGGCGTTGTGACGATTCAGGAAAAGGAAGGCATGTCACGCAAGGTGGGAACAATGGACGAGACCGACGGACTGGGGCGCATCCGCATCGCGGTTGAACTGGATTCCGGTGGCACGGAGCAAGAGGTTGCGTCGCGGCTGGGAATTCCGGTGAGCCTCGTCCAGGAAGTCGCCACAACCGCAGGCTTCCGCGAAAAGCAGGGGGCGTCACAGCGCAGTCGCCGCACCACCGAGGCGGAACGCTCCGTTGCGGTTTCACGGATTGCAGGTGGAGAATCACCTGAACGGATTGCCGAGGAAATTGGCGTAACGGTCCCGTTGCTGGCCCGCTGGTGTCGGCGGCAAGGAGTGACGGTGGGGCGAACGCTGGATCAACTCAGCGGTGCAGAGCAGAAGGAGGTCCGGCAACTGCTGGAATCCGGAGAACCGGAGGCGGAGGTGCGGGAAGCCTATGGCCTCACCCGCGAGGCATTGGAGGAATTGCAAGAACCGGAATACCAGGAACTGGATTCCGAAAGCCTGGGGTTTCTCTACGAAATCCTGCGGGAACAACCCCGCGCCTCGAACCGACGGATCGCGCAGATGGCCGGGGACGCAGGCTTGGAACTTCTGGAAACCGCCGTTGTCGCCTACCGCCAGCGTTTGCAACGGCTGGAAAAGCTCTGATCAGTGGAGGGTGCCTCCGGAGGAAGCGTCCTCGTTGACCGATCCCAGCAGCGCCACAATGTCGTCGAGTTCCTCAAGCTTGGGGAATTTTCCCTGATCCATGAGCGAGAGATCCTCAAAGCTTTCAGGCGGAAGCAGTTCCTCATCGTCCAACATTTCCATGATCGCATCGCCGTTGATGTAGCACATCAGGCGGTCGCGGTCCTCCTGATCAAACCCGAAGAGGTCGTCGAAGAGTTCTGTCCCGGCAAGGTCGATTTCGGTGACAACGACGCGGTGGTATTCTCGGTGCTTGAGTTGCCGGAGCAGCGAAATGACGTCATTGACGCTGATGCGGTGGTGCTGGTCGATATGAACGCAAAGGTCCCCTGACATTTTCACAACTCCGTGTGCGGGTGGGCAATCGTCCGTGTACTCTCATCCTCTTTCAATTCCCGTACCAGCTAGCCGGCAATCCCAAGGTCACTTGATTCGTGGGATGGGCAGGGGGAAGTGTTCCAAAACCAGCTCCACTGCGCTTGAGCCGCCCTATGCAAAAACGCAATTTGTAGGACACGGTTCATTTACCTGCGTCTTGCCACAGCGATTTCGCTTGCCTGTTCACCATCAGTACGCCATTCTCCCACTTGGCACCAACATGAAGGCAACGTCCGCACCTGCTGGCAGCAGGTGTTGCAAGAGCGACTGGCTGTCGGGAGTCAAAAACAAAATGTGGGTGGTGTGGTCTTCGCGGCCCGCACTGTGCGTACCACCGGGAAATCCTTGCTGGTGCTTGGTTTTCACAGCTTGGGCAAGAATGAGGTATTCGAGGCGGTATCATTGAAAATCGCCAAACTTGAGAGGAGAGTATGGCAGACAGGCTGACGGGTAAGGTTGCTATTGTGACGGGTGGCGGAAGCTACGGTGACGATGTTGGTACGGGACGGGCCACTGCGGTGTGCTTGGCACGCGAGGGCGCCAAGGTCTTGGTTGCTGACATCAACGAAGCGAACGCGATGAACACCGTCGAGGCGGTGCGGGCCGACAGTGGCGGGGACGCCACCACGTTCGTTGGTGACGCTACGTGCAGCGCCGATAGCCGCGCAATGATCGAGTCCGCTGTCGAACGGTATGGCGGTCTACATGTGCTGGTGAACAATCTCGGCTTTGGCGGACGCAGCGTTGCTTGGGGGAACCAACGCGGGTTGACCGACCTCAATGAGGCAAGGTGGCAGCAGGCCATCAAGCTGAATCTGAACTCGGCGATGTTGGCGAGTAAGCATGCCATCGCCCCTATGACAACCACCGGAGGTGGATCGATCATCAACATGTCGTCTGTCGACGGTCTGGTCACGTCGATGAATTACTCGATGCAGTACGGGGTGTCGAAGGGCGCGCTGATTATGCTAACCAAGGCCACCGCTGTCTGGCACGGGCGCTCCGGCATCCGCGCCAATTGTATCGCGCCAGGGCACCTGCACTCAGCGTTCACCTCCCATATGGATACTGAGCTGCGTGATCGGCGCCGGCGGGTGACCCCCTTGGGCAC
Organism: Deltaproteobacteria bacterium; assembly: GCA_002726945.1. Classification (GTDB taxonomy): domain Bacteria; phylum SAR324; class SAR324; order SAR324; family NAC60-12; genus UBA8110. The sequence goes on from PBTB01000106.1 coordinate 23,518, forward strand.
CGAGGGCACGCCGTGGGATGTCGCCTGGGCCGCCGTCTTCCTGGCCAGCGACGAATCGCGCTGGATCTCCGGCGTGACCATTCCGGTTGATGGTGGCGTGCTCGCGGAACAGCCGCTGATGGGCTACGAGTTCATTAGCGAAGAGGTCGCGAGCGCCGACACAGATGGATAAGACGACCGGCAGCCCCGCTCGCTGCCGATACTCGCGGCGCCATGCGCTGCAACGACGCCCGTGCGACCGACCACACGACTTCCGCTCGTGAGTCCCGTGCTACCCGGCTGACGCGCGGACGTCAGGCGACGATGCTCAGGGGCGCTGGTGGCACTCCAGGCAAAAACTGCAAAGCAATAGCGGGGGTTTCCTGCTTCAGGGCACCACGCGCAGGTGGAGAATCGGCTGAGAATCCAGCAGCAGTTCCGGAGGGGGAGGCCAGCGGATTTGGGCAAGCCCTTCCAGTACGCCGAGCAGGAACGCAGGCGAACCCTGTCGCTGGAGCAACCGCAGTGCAGGCTTGTCCGCTTGCTTGGAAAAACGCAGTTCCAGCACCAATTCCGAATCCGGACGGTGACGTTGAAGTGGGTGGAAACTCGACTCCGCCACCTTGCGGAGTTGTTCGTGCCAAAGCTGTCGCGCATCCTTCAACACCCTGCGATACGCCAGCCGCTTTTTCGTTTTGGGGTGCATTGCGATTTTGGTTGCCGAAGTGTCCTCCGGAACGTGCAGGTGCGTCAGTGGAGCCATGCGAAACCGGAACGTCACACGCAACTGTTCGTCCGGAAATCCAAAAGGCAACGGCGGCAGCAACACGGTGTCCACCGCCCGTAGCGCGGCTTCCTGCACACTCTCCGGTAGCTTGCCCGTGGCCTGTGCCTGCGTGTCAAGAATCCGTCCGTCCTGAGCCACTTCCGCAGTGACCCACACCTCCCCGCCTTGTGGATGCTCTCCGGACAGGTACTCGGTGGGTGGATGCTGCGCCCAGTAAAACCGTGCCTGCTCGTTCCAACGCTTCAGGTAGTCGGCGTATTCCCAATCGTAGGTGCTGAGTTGATGGCCGGCGTAATAGTGGACGGTGAGTTGGTTGTCGGTTGTCGGTTGTCGGTTGATTGTCAATTCGCGGGCATGGCCCGCTCCTACCCCTTCTGCCTTCTTCAGGGGTTTAGGCGGTAGGGGTTCATCTGCTGCCTGCTGCCTGCTGCCTGCTGCCTTGTCGGGATCGGTTTCAACTTCGGAGGCGTTGTCAGAAACGGCTTTGGAGGCCGCGAGTTGGGGTTGCGATTCGTGCAGGGGCGGTCCCTCCACGCGCTCCAGATATTCAAACTTGGTGATGAAGAGCGGAGTCCCCATTGAGTCGGCTGCCTCGGTGCTGGCTTCTTTGAGGTGGTCTTCGTCATCCGGAAACGCCAGTCCCGAGAAGCGCACCCACTCGCCTTCCCGAAAGGTGGCGAGCCAGTCGTAAAGTTCGGTTCCCGGCAAAACGAGGGTGCCGTAATCCAAGTCCAGATAGGCGTTGTTCCAAGTTCCTGCACGGGGGTGCACGGGTGCGTCAAGCCGTTGAGGATCGGCGATGGTGATTTCCAGATACGCCTTGCCATTCGCCGTCGCCCGCAACAGCGTCAGCACCCCGACCCATTCCTGAAACTGACGATCCGGAAGCAGTTTGGACAGATACGCCTTGCGCTGCTTGCGAATCAGGAACTGCTCGAGCGGATTTGGGGAGTCGGACCACTGCTGATGGAAAGCTGCGATGGCCTGCTGAAATTGTTGCTGCTTCACGGGCGCAACTGCCGCTTCTTGCGCAACCACCGCGCCTGCCAAGGGAACGAGCAACAGCCATCCTAGCAACCGTGAATTCTTCACAACCGCTTCCCTTCCGTATCAAACTTGACGACAAACACGTCCAGCCCGCCTTGGTGCGTGTGTCCGTCCAGACTGCCGCTCGTGCCTCCGGTGGCGATCAGGTTCCCGTTGGGAAGAAACGCCAACGCACGGACTTCATCGGCTCCGGAGGAACCAAACTGCCGCGTCCACAAAAAGGTGCCGTCCCTCTGAAACAGGCTGACGAAGGCACCGCCCTGCCCGGCCGTTTGCTGGTCCGGAAAGGCACCCTGCGTGGAGCCGCCAATGGCAAGGGTTGCGTTGTCAGAAAGTGCGATGGCGTGCACCCGTTCATCGGCTTCCGTGCCAAACTGCTGGAGCCACTGTGGATTCCCCTGTGTGTCGAAACCGATGACAAACGCATCATCGCCCTCTCCGGATTCCAGTGCTTCGGCAAGCGAGGAAACCTTCACCCGTAACTTGCCTCCAGTCACGCCTGCCGCCACCACACCTTCCGCATTCGCCGCCAGCACCGTAACCACGTCACGGGAGGCGGTGGGCAAGCGTCGGCTCCAGCGTTTCACTCCGGAGGGATCGAGCTTCATCACAAAGCCGTCCTGCGTGTGGGTTGAGGGAGTGCCGTCCAGCGGCCCCGTCACGATGCCCCCCGCGTAAAGCGTGGAGCGTTGGTGCAGGGCAAGGGCTTTCACGGAAATCCCGGAGCCGAGCGTGGCAGAAGCACGCTGGTTCCAGCGACGGTGATTGACTCGCAGGTGCCGTCGCGTGTCGCCGGACGACAGCAGATTGCCTGCGGGGTCCAGCACCAGCGCGGAACCTTGCGGAGCCGAGGGCCAGGTGAACTTGATGGACGGCTCGGCAACACCGTCTTCACTGAAACTCGTGAGTGCGAGCGTGGTCCCCGATTCTCCTGGAAGCAATGCTCCCATGCGCCATCCGGAATCCACTACCTGAAGTGCAAGTGCGTTGGGCAGTTTGCCAAATCCCGGTTGCTGCATCCACTGCTGGTCGCCTTCGTGGTCGTAGAGCGCGAGGAAGCCGTCTTTGGAAACGTTATCGTTGTTTTCAAAGCGGGAGGCGCCCGCAACGAGCAGCCGCCCCTGCCCATCGGTGTGCAGGGCAAGGCCAAGGTCGTCTCCGGAGGCGCCAATCGTGATGGTCCATTTCGTTGGAAAGCTTTCCTCGGTCGTGTAGGTGGATTTCAAGGATGCCCCCTTGTTGCTCTTGGCTTCCGGGGTGATGCGAAGGTGGTAGCGAAGCTTGCGACGCAACGATTCCGCAGGCAGGAATTGAAAGGTTTTCTGCTGATCGGAACTTCCGGTGCGGATGAGCGGCGCACAGGTTTGGAAACCATCCGGGGAGAGTTGCACAACGCCCGTGCAGTTGCCATCCGTGGGAAGTTCCTTCCCAAGATTGGAGTCCATCGAAAGTGAGAAGCGCACCTCGATTTTCGGCAACAGCGACACCGTGGTGCCGTTGTCCGTGGGAGACACCGAAACGACTTCTGGCGTGGGCTGCTTGGGTTTCGCTTTGGGAACTTTGGGAACCTCCGGAGTGCTTTCAAAACACCCTGCAAGCAGGAACAGGAGGCCGAGGATCAGGAGCAGGAAGGAGAAACGCATGGGACCACGGTGGTCAATGCACCAAACGCATCACAATGTGTGCCAACCGGAATGACGATTCCTTAGCCCCGTTCAAAAACCGTTGCCACGCCCTGTCCAAGTCCCACGCACATGGTCGCTATGCCGATGGACTTGTCGCGCTCGCGGAGTTCGTGCAGCAGGGTGGTGACGAGCCGTGCTCCGGAGCAGCCGAGCGGGTGCCCCAGTGCGATTGCACCGCCGTTGAGGTTGACGCGCTCATCAACGGAGTCCATCAGCTTGAGGTCGCGCAGCACCGGAATCGACTGTGCGGCAAAGGCTTCGTTGAGTTCGATGAGATCAACATTGCTGACTTCCAGTCCGGCACGCTTGAGCGCCTTGTTGACTGCTGGAACGGGACCGTAGCCCATGATGGCGGGATCGACTCCGGAGGCAGCCATCGCCCGCACTTTCGCCAACGCTTCAATGCCGAGGTCCTTGGCCTTTTGGGCGGACATCAACAGCACGGCGGAGGCGCCATCGGAAATCGAGGAGGAATTTCCGGCAGTGACGGTTCCGGAAACGGGGTTGAAGACGGGGCGGAGTTCGGCAAGGGCTTCAAGGCTGGCATCCTGCCGGATCACCTCGTCATCGCGGCAGAGCGTGAGGACCCCCTCGGCATCGTGCCCCTCGATCGGTATAATCTCCTTGGCAAAGCGTCCGGAGGTGGTCGCGGCATGTGCCCGCTGATGGGAACGCAGAGCGAACTGATCCTGCTCTTCCCGTGAAACCTTGTGCTGCACCGCCAGCATTTCGGCGGTCAGGCCCATCATTGCAGAACCCTTCGCGACATGCTTGCTGAACGCAGGGTTGAGATCGACGCCGTGGTCCATCGGAACGTGCCCCATGTGCTCGACGCCGCCACAGATGAAAAGCTCACCCTGCCCGGACATCACCGCCATCGCCGCGTGCTGGATTGCCGTCAGTGACGACGCGCAGAGCCGATTCACTGTCTGCGCGGGTACGGTGTGCGGCAGCATCGTCAGCAGCGAGGTGAAGCGGGCGATGTTGAAACCCTGCTCCTTCGTCTGGTTCACACAGCCCCAGATCACGTCCTCCACTTCGTCCGGGTTCACCTCCGGGTGCCGCCGCAACAGTTCGTTGATCAACGTCGCCGAAAGCGTCTCGGCCCGCACGTTGCGGAACATCCCACCCTTGGAGCGGCCCATCGGGCTCCGCACGGCTTCCACAATCACTGCCTCCTGCATGGTCTTCTCCAGTTTGATTTGCCTGAAAACTATTGTGTCCCAGCATGACGCACCTGTCGGAAAATGCAATTCCGGCATTTCTGCAAGCGGTCTCCACCCGGAACAGCTTGAACCGTCTGAGGTTTGAGCTATCCTGCAAGCGTTCTGCTTGATAGCAATCCCGTTGCCGCTGCCTTCTCCGCATTTTCGGTGCCTCACGCTCACGTTCCCAAAACGATCCCCCACACGCTGAAGGTCCACAGACTGGCCGGGGCAAGTGCCGCATGGTGGCTGGCCGAACTTCAGGCCCAGCGTCAGCAACCGCTGCTGATCCTCTGCGAAAGCTTTGAGCAGGCGGAATCCTGCTTGGGCGACCTCGCGTTTTTCAGCGGGAAGGACGGGCTGCATTTCTTCCCCTCGTGGGACGTGATGCCCTACGATTTCTTCTCACCGCAGAAGGAACTCGTGGGGCAGCGGATGCAGACGCTCGATGCACTCCTGCATGAAAATGTGCGCTTCGTCGTCACAACTCCGCAAGCCGTGATGCAACGGGTGCTGCCCAAGGAATTATTTCAGAACGTCCTGCTGGATCTGAACGCCGAAGCATCGCTTGCCGAACATGAACTGCAACGCAAGTTCCGGACGCTGGGCTATGTGGAGGTGGACACGGTGGAGGATCGCGGCGAGTTCTGCCTGCGGAGTACACGGCTTGATGTCTTTCCCAGCGACCAGCCCACCCCGTTTCGTCTGGAACTCCGGGGCCGGGATGCGTCCGGATTGCAGCGGATTTCCTCGATCCACCCCTTCGACCTGCACTCGCAAATCTCGGAGCACTCCCCCCTGCCGAGCCTGCGGCTGCTGCCTGCCTCGGAAGTGCAGTTGAGTCCGGAGCAGTGCGATCACGCACTTGACGAACTGGAACGCTACCGCGAGCAGCTTCCAGGCAACCAATTCTCGTCCATCCAGCACACCATCCGCAGCGGACAACCCTTTCCCGGTGTAGAGAGCCTCGCTGCGCTCTACCACACGCTCGGCACCGTGTTCGACTACCTGACTCCGAAAACGCGGGTGGTGCTGCAAGAGGACGAGAAGCTTCAGCAACACGCCACCTTCTTCCGGAACGAGGTGCTGCGCGAAGCCGAAATGAGCATGGCACAAGGTCGGCTCACGCTCGATCCGGATTTGCTGTTCCTTGCCCCCTCGGATTTGGAGAGCCTGCTGGAAGAGTGGCCATGCGTGGGCGTCACTTCGGCACACGAGGCGGAGGCACCAACAGGCTTCCAGCGGCTCGCCGGAGCCAGCTCGCAGAGTTTCAGTTTTCGGGGAAACAGCGACCTGCGCGAGGGTTTCCGTGCGGCCAAGGCGCTTTCAGCGGTCGGCAACGCCGTGGAGCGCCTACGGACGTGGCAGGCGGAGCGGGTTCCGGTGGTGCTGGCGGCGCGTTCACAGACGCAGGCCGATCATTTTCGGGAATTGTTGTTCGATCTTGAAGTGGAATCCCGGCTTTTGCAGGATCACCTTTCCGGGGCGGACAGCCCGCCGTTGCCCTCTTCGGTTTTGCCGTGGTCGGAGTTTTGTGAAGCGACGGGCTGGAGCCACAACCTTTCAAAACAGTGGGGCTGGAATCCGCAAACCACCGGAATCCTGCCGATTGTCGTGGGGGAGGTGTCCTCTGGATTCCGCTTGCTGGATGCGGAAAATCAGGTGTGCTTTGCACTTGTCACCGAGGAGGAGGTTTTTGGGAAAAAAACACGCCAGCGCCGACTGCAACGGGTGGCCATGCCGGGATGGTCGGGCAGTCTCGACGATCTCAACGAGGGCGATTTCGTGGTGCATCTTGATTACGGAATCGGCTGCTACCGGGGCTTGCAGAAGATCGAGGCGGGTGGTTTCCAAAGCGACTTCATGCTGCTGACCTTTGCCAAGGAGGAGAAGGTTTACGTTCCAGTCAGCAAGTTCCACCTTGTCCAGAAGTACATGAATCCGGACGGGGGCCGCCCCAAGCTCAACAAGCTCGGCGAGAAGGCATGGAATAAAACCCGCAGCCGCGTGGCCAAGGTGGTGGAGGACATCGCGGAGGAACTTGCCGAAATCTATGCGGCCCGCCAGGCGCGGCGCGGCCATGCCTTTGAGCGGGATTCCCACGAGATGCAGGAGTTCGAGCAGGGCTTCCCCTTCGAGGAAACCCCGGACCAGCTTGAAACCATCGCTCAGGTGAAGCAGGACATGGAATCCACCATGCCGATGGATCGTCTGGTGTGCGGCGATGTCGGCTTCGGCAAGACCGAGGTGGCCATGCGGGCGGTGTTCAAGGCCGTGAGCGACGGCAAGCAGGTTGCCATGCTGGTGCCCACCACCATCCTCGCCCAGCAGCACGACACCTCCTTCCGGCAACGCTTTGAGGAAACCGCGATCACGGTGGAATCCCTGAGCCGCTTCCGGAGTGCGGCGGAGCAGCGGGCCATCCTCAAGCGGCTCGTGGAGGGGAAGCTGGACCTCGTGATTGGCACCCATCGACTGCTCTCCAAGGACGTGAAGTTTGCCGACCTGGGGCTGCTCGTGGTGGACGAGGAGCAGCGTTTCGGGGTCAAGCAGAAGGAGCGCATCAAGCAGTTCCGCGCCGAGGTTGATGTCCTCACGCTCTCCGCGACGCCGATTCCGCGCACCCTGCACATGTCCCTGATGGGTCTGCGCGACCTCAGCCTCATCAACACCCCCCCTGCTGACCGCATCGCCATCCGGACCCGGCTGGTCCACACCAACGACACGGTGATTCAGGAAGCCGTGAGCCGGGAGTTGCGGCGGCAGGGGCAGGTGTTCGTCGTCCACAACCGCGTGGAGTCGATCTTCGAATATGGGCGCTACCTCCAGCGCATCCTCCCGCAAGTCCGCATCGCTGTGGCGCACGGGCAGATGAGCGAGCATCAACTGGAACAACTCATGCTCGACTTCATCGAGGGCCGCTACGACCTGCTGCTCTCCACCACCATCATTGAATCCGGACTTGACATCCCGCGCGCCAACACCATCCTCATCAACAACGCGGACCGCTTTGGACTCGCACAGCTTTACCAACTCCGGGGACGCGTGGGCCGCAGCAACGTGCAGGCATTCGCCTACCTGATGGTCTCTCCGGAGAAAATCATCAGCCAGACGGCGCGGGATCGGCTTCAGGTTTTGCAGGATCTCAATGACCTTGGAGTTGGCTTCAAACTCGCGTCCCGTGACCTGGAAATCCGGGGGGCCGGAAACCTGCTCGGCTCGGAGCAGTCCGGACAGATTGCCAGCGTCGGGCTGGAGTTGTACACGCAGATGGTGGACCGTGCCGTCAAGCGGTTGCAACGTCAGGAGACCGGGCAGGATGAGAACCTGGAGGTGCGCGTGGTCATGAGTTCCATTGTCCAGGAAGTTCCGGATGCCTACATTTCCAACACCAACAAGCGGCTGTCGCTCTACAAAACCCTCGCGTCGCTCGATTCCGAAGACACCCTCTGGAACCTCCGCAACGGCACGGAAGACCGCTTCGGGCCGCTTCCGGAAGCCCTGCTCAACCTCTTCAAATCCACCCAGGTCCGGATTTGGGCGCAGGAACGCCGTGTGCAAACGGTCGAGTTGCGGGGAGAGAAACTGCGGCTCCAGATTGCCAAACCGGATGCACTCAACCACGAAACGCTGATCCACTGGCTCAGCGAGCCGGATTCCGCCCTGCGCTACATTCCGGAAAACACCCTGGAGGTCCGCAACGTCCCGCCCGATTTTGACGCGATCCTGGGAGAGTTGCGTCTGTTGGAAGAGGTGTTCACAGGAACACGCTCGCCACTCCCTGCGGTCCCACTTCCCGCCGGAACCGATGGCTGAAAATGCTCCGGAACTCTGGCTTCAGTCGCAAACCAGCGACCTGCTGGAAACCATCATCCTGCTGCTGGATCGTCTGCATTGCCCCCCCTTTGAGTTGAGTTGGCTGCATGCCAAAATCGGGCAGAACTACCGAACGTTGCTGCTGGAACTGGAACGGGTGCTGCTGGAAATCTGGGAGTCCACTCAAAACAAAAAAATCGTGGAACTGGAGGATTCCCTGCAACTCTGGTTTCAGGACCAGCTTCGACAGGAAAACGGACTGTTCCGACAGTACCAACGGTTGTACGAGGCCCTGGAGAACTGGAGCCACACTCCGGAATCACAAGGTCAGGGCCTGCAGGGTTGGTTCGATTTCCAGCTCAACGCGCTCATTCATGAACCCAACCTGCTCGTCCGCAAAGCGCAGGAGGCACAAGTGTCCATCGAGGAACTGGAGGTCTTGTCCGGCAAGGCACTCGCGTGGGTGCAGCCCGTGGCTTCAGAAGCACCGCACGACCTGCTCGACGAATTTTTCACCCTGCTCCGTCCCTTCACCAAAACCCACCCGGAACTCCTGCAACCGTCTCCCACTTCCCGGAACGCCCCACGGCACGATCAGTTCCACACCGCCCTCAACGCTCAGGACGACTGGGAATCCTCCGGGATCGAACTGGCGAAATGGCTTCGCGAGGCTCCGCGGCTTCCGTCCGCGAGAGTGCGGGATGCCTGACAAGGCGGAGGGGGTCGGATTGTTGAGGATTGCGCGTTCCTGGAACCTCTCACCTGAACAGTTATGGCTGACTGAGGAAAAACGGCTGAAGTCGTTTAGTCGCCAGTTGCACAAGCCTCAGTCCAGCAGCAGTTCCCCAATCTGGATGGCGTTGAGCGCCGCACCCTTGTAAAGCTGGTCTGCGACCACCCAGAAGGTGAGACCGTTGGGGTGCGAGATGTCCTTGCGGATGCGGCCCACATAAGTGTCGAGGGTTTCGGCAATGTTCCACGGCATCGGGTAGCCCCCCGGAGCCTGCTTGTCCAGCACTCGGATTCCAGGAGCCTGCTCCAACACTTGCCGTGCCTTTTCCGGGGAAAGGGGTTGTTGCGTTTCAATCCACACGGCTTCGGAATGCGCCCGCAACACCGGAACCCGCACACACGTCGCCGAAACCGGCAGACCCGGAAGCGACAGGATCTTTTGCGTCTCCAACACCATCTTCATCTCCTCCTTGGTGTAGCCGTTCTCCTGAAAAACGTCAATATGCGGAACAAGGTTGAAGGCGATTTGCGCAGGGAAGGCGGAGATCTCCATTGGCTCGCCCTTGACCCACGCCCGGATTTGCGCCTGCAACTCCTCCATGCCCTTGGCCCCTGCGCCGGACACTGCCTGATAGGTCGAAACCACCACGCGCTTGAGTCCCGCCGCTTGGTGCAGCGGATGGAGCGCGACCACCATCTGGATCGTCGAGCAGTTGGGGTTGGCGATGATGCCCTTGTGCTGCTTGACGGCTTTGGCGTTGATCTCCGGAACCACCAGCGGCACCTCCGGATCCATGCGGAAGGCGCTGCTGTTGTCGATCACGACCGCTCTGGTGTTGACCGCGTGCGGCGCGAACTCCTTGCTGCGGTCGCTGCCTGCGGAGAAGAAGGCGATGTCAATACCCTTGAAGGAATCCGGGGTCAGTTCTTCAACCAGAAGGCTCTCCCCCCGGAACTGAAGCGTTTTTCCTGCGGAGCGGGCCGAGGCCAGCAACCGCAGGCTTTGCATGGGGAAGTTCCGGGTTTCCAACAGCTTGAGAAATTCGGCTCCCACCGCGCCGGTTGCCCCGGCAATCGCCACTCGTGGAGTCATGGGTTTTTCGATTTTCGGTTGTCGGCTTTTAGGGCTGATCACTCTCCGTAGAGACTCTCTTTGAAATGCCTTCGGCACATCGAGACATAAGAGTCGTTGCCACCAATCTGGACTTGTGCCCCGGCGCGGGCGGGATTGCCCTGCTCGTCCAGCCGAACCACCATCGTCGCCTTGCTCCCGCAGTGGCAGATGGTCTTGATCTCGCACAATTCATCGGCCCACGCAAGCAGATGACGGCTGCCCTCAAACAACTCCCCCTGAAAGTCGGTGCGCAATCCGTAGGCGAGGACTGGAATTTTCCGCTGGTCCACGACCTCGCTGAGTTGGAACACCTGCGCTTGCGTTAGAAACTGAGCCTCGTCAACCAAAACGCAGTGCAACAGCTGCTCCGCCACTCGGGAATCCGCCAATTCTAGCAGATTCTGTTCCGGAGTGAAATTCTCTGCAGCCATTTCCAGCCCGATCCGGGAATGGATGCGGGCGCCGTGGCGGTCGTCAATGCACGGTTTGAGGACGAGCGTGTTCATCCCGCGCTCGCGGTAGTTGTAGGAGGACTGCAAGAGGGTGGTGGTCTTCCCCGCGTTCATCGCGGAGTAGTAGAAGTAGAGCTTGGCCATTTTGGGCAGATACGCTTCGCCCCCCGGAAGGCCGGGGTCCGGGCATGGAAGTTGCTGAGGCTTAAGTAAAGCCCTGGGGAGCAGTATCCATCTGCCTGAATTCATCCGATGAATCCATGAAGTGAGCCCCACAGACCATCGCAAAGTCCCGGACTCGTCCATTTCACCCCAGAGCAGATACTACTCTAGCCGCACTCTCCTGTAACATTCAAGCAGCTTTCCGAAATATCCAGCGACGGACCCGTCTGGGAGGGATGTGCCTGCTAAGTTGACTCCACCAAAATCGCCCGGAAGTCGTTGACATTCGTCAGGCTTGGGCCAGAAACCACCAGTCCGTTCACCTGCTGAAAAAACGAATAGGCATCATTGCGGCTTAGGAACTCGGCAGGCGAGAGGCCCAGGGATTCCGCCTGTGAAAAAGTTTCCGGAGTGTAGATGGCTCCGGCGTTGTCCTCGGACCCGTCAATGCCGTCAGTGTCGCAGGCAAGCGCGGAAACTCCGGGCAGGCCGCGCAAGTCGTCCAGCAAGGCCAGCACGAATTCCGAGTTGCACCCGCCCTTGCCGGAGCCGCGCACGGTGACGGTGGTTTCACCCCCGGAAAGGATCACTGCCGGAGGCACGACGGGCTGCTGATGCGTCTGGATCTGACGGGCAATGGCCGCATGAACTTTTGCCACTTCACGGGTTTCGCCTTCCATGCGGTCGCTGAGGATCAATGGCGTGAAGCCTGCCTCCCGGACTTGTGCAGCGACGGCTTCGAGCATCTGCTGCGGCACGGCAATCAGCTTCGCCTCGGCGTTTGATAAGCGGAGGTCCCCGGGCTTGGGTGTTTCGTCCCCGGACTGTTCCAAATGGACACGAACGGCCTCCGGAACGGCAATGGCATATTTCTCCAGCACCGCCCGTGCTTCGTCAAAGGTGGATGGATCCGGAACGGTCGGCCCGGAGGCAATCACGGAAAGCTCGTCTCCGGGAACATCCGAAATCACCAGCGTCAGCACCCGCGCCGGATGGCAAGCAGCAGCGAGGCGTCCACCCTTGATCGTGGAGAGATGCTTGCGGACGCAGTTCATCTCGTGGATTGTGGCTCCGGAGCGCAGCAGTTCCCGATTGACGGATTGCTTGTCCTCCAACGTCAACCCCGGCGCAGGTAAGGCGAGCAACGCCGAACCGCCTCCGGAGATCAGACACAGCACCAGATCGTCCGCAGTCAGTCCTTGCACCAACTCCAACATCCGCTCTGCGGCCTGCCGTCCCGCTTCGTCCGGAACCGGATGAGCCGCCTCCACGATCTCGATGCGCTCACAGGGAACGGCGTGGCCGTAGCGCGTCAGTACCAGCCCTTCAAGGTCTCCGGGCCAGTGCTGCTCCACGGCACGTGCCATCGCTGCGGACGCCTTCCCGGCACCAATCACCAGCGTGCGACCCTTGGGTGGTTCCGGAAGATTAGGCGGCACACACTGTGCGGGCTGCGTACTGGCGACCGCCGTTTCAAAGAGGGAATGCAGGAATGCAGTGGGCGAGGTCATGCAGCTGCTTCCGTGGCTTCCAGCTTCAGATAACCCCAATCGAAAAACTGGTGTTGCCAAGTTGGATCATTGCGGAAGGCGAGGAAAAACAGATACTCTGGAGCCAAGTCCAACCCGTTTCCCCAGCAAATCGTGTAGCCGTCCGTTCGGAAATCCCGGAATTTGACGGAATCGCTTAGTTCCCGGAACACCGACCGCCGATCGTTTGTGATTGTGTCCTCCAAATCTGCTACGCCCACCAGATTGTTGCTGAACTTCAGACGGATACGGTAGTCGCCCAAGTGTTTAGCCGTCTTGATGGAAATCATCGTTACGTTCAGGCTAGTGGTTGAATTTTATGGAACCGCCCGGATTCCCGCAGGCTGTTCCAGTGCAAGCAGTTCCTCTTGGTGTTCCTGCCCCCACTCCACAACCAAGCTCAGGGCTTTTGCAGGGAGTTTCCCTTCCATCACACCAAGATTCTCAATCAGAATAGCAGCTTGGTACTCGTTGTACTGGACATGAAAATTCGGCGGATTATGCTCATTGAAGTACATCTGGATGACCATTCCCAGAAAACGACTGATTTCCGGCATTCATCCCCTCAGTCGTTCGGCAAGGTACAGCGCCGGATGGATCACTCGCAACGGCAGTCCAGCAGCACGGATGCCCGCACGGATTTGGTAAAGACAGCCCGGATTGCCCGTCACCAGCGTGGTCGCCTGCGGGTTGGCTTGCAAGGTTTCCCGCACTGAAGCCATTTTACGCTCCAGCACGGCACTGGACAAGTCGGGATGCACCAAGTTGTAGATTCCCGCAGAGCCACAGCACCAATTCGACTCGGTGAGCGGAACCAGCGTGACCCCCGGCAGGCTGTTGACCAGTGCTCGCGGGTGATCATCCACCTGCTGGGCATGCATCAGGTGGCAAGGGGCATCATACAGCACCACATTTTCATCGGTTCGCCAGTTCAGCCGCTGGATTGGCTTCAGATGCCGGGAGAGGAATTCAAGGATGTCCACAATCCGGCCTTCGATGGCGTTCCAATTCCTGGAATAGCCAGAATGGTTTTGCGGAAACAGGTGATGGAACTCCCGGAGTTGGGCACTGCATCCGGCGGCGTTGGTGATGATTGCCTCAAACTCGCGTTCCTCAAACGCATCCAGATTATTGAGGGCCAAACCACGGGCCGTCTTGCGGTCGCCGCTGTGAACGTGGAGTGCTCCACAACAGCCTTGCTTGCCGGGAACCACCACTGTATAGCCGATACCCCGCAGCAGCTTCAGCGTTGCTTCGTGGATCGCCGCCTCCGAGACATCCATGATGCA
>PBTB01000107.1 GCA_002726945.1 Deltaproteobacteria bacterium
CTTTCCTACTTTTCATCTCCAATTCCTTCAAAACTTATGAGGGGTTTACAAAAACAGTGGGCTCAAACAGATTGAAGCATATCCGAAAAATTCAATTTGTCAATTCGTAATGATTGGCTCGGATGCCGTCACCATGCCTGTCATTCCCGTGAGTACAAAGGCTGTCTCCTCGGCGATGCCCTCCACCGGCAACAGTTGCACCCCCATCCCAAACGCCAGCCCCACGCCACTGCCGATGACAAGGCTCGGTGCAAACACGCCTCCCACCCCGCCACTGCCCAGCGTGATGCCGCAAGGCAACGAGCTTGAGAAGCACGAACCCCAGCACGAACAGCAGCGTGGGACGCGCTTCGATGGTGAGAAATGCCTGCGTGGTGACGTAACCTTCCGCAAGGATTTCCGGAAATCAGAGAGCCGCTGAGTCCAGTTTTTTTCGGAAGGCGTTGAGGAGGGCATCCGGAGTCGGTTGTGTGTGCAGAAATCCTGTCAACTCCAGATTCCGGAGCAGCCGGGTGAGCTGGGCCAGCAGTTGAAGGTGGTGGGTGGCATCCGCGCTGAGCAGCACAAAAACGGCGATGACCAGTTGGCCGTCCGTCGCCTCAAACTCCACCGGAGTCTCGGGCAAGCCAATCGCCACCACAGAGTCGGACAACCCCAGCATTCCGGAAGTTTGTGGGTGCGGGATCGCCATCCCTTGTCCGACCGCGGTCGAAGCGAGTTGTTCACGCTCCTCCAGCAACGCGGCGAGCGGAGCATTGGTGTTCAGGTGGGCGTTGAGCCGAGTTTCAAGATCCTGGAAAAGTGTGCCTCGGTTTTTCGGCAGAGAGCTTCGCATGGACCCCGCCCCGTTCTAGCGCAGCCAGCAAATTCGCCTGCTGCCGCTGCTGGGTGATTCCCGAGGTTTTCCCGACGAACAGGTGCTTTTTCTTGGCCCAGGCGAGCAGCGTGTTTTTCTGAAACCGAGCCTCGCCGTTGCGCATCTGACACGGCACCTCTCCCAGCCGAATCCAGCGCTGCAAGGTGGTTGCCGGCACTCGCAGCAGCTTGACGGCTTCAGGCAGGGTGAGCAGTTGAGGCATGAATGGTAGGGGGCAGAGCCCCAGAATTTGGACAACGCTATAGCCTAGTCCAAACAACTCGAAATTTGAAGCAGGAAGATGCAAGAAAAGGTACAGAATCAGCGGAAGTGCATCACAAGTTGGAAGTAACTGATCTCCAAACCGTCCAATTTGAGGATTCCTCCGCTGCTGACCTCAGGCCGCACGTTGGGAGTGTAGCGGAACATGCTACGCATGACAAACATGCCCTTGTTGTCCACACGGAGGTCAAAGCCGCCGAGCAAACTACGAGAAACCGTGCTGGTCGAACTGCTGGCGGCGCTGCTGCCGCTGTCCGCCTCGGTGATTGCAATGGCCTCTTGGTTGTAGCCCACTCCCAAGAACGGGTGAAAGCTGCCGAGGTTGGCAATGAAGGTCGCGGCTTCCAATCCGGAAATGCTGCGGTTGATTTTGAGTTCGTAGCCATAGCCCTTCTGCACATAGGGCACGGTTCGGGAGGACATCTGGAAAAAGCTGTCCAAGCCTCCGAAGTAGTAGCCGAGATTGGCTTCCGAGTACAGTCCCGTGCCCGGACGCTTGGCGAGGTACTTGCGGCTACTGTAGGTGTAAGGAGAGGTTTTGAGCGAAATCGTCTGATTGATCCCCAGTCCCAGCGTGAACCCACTGGTGGAGCGACCACTGGATTTGTCCGGATTGGCGGTATCGAAGAGGTAACGGTATCCAAACCAGGTGAAGGAGTTGGGAAGTTGCATGTCGGCAATCCCTACGGTTGAACCATTCCGGTAGTAGGGATATGAAACCTTGGCACTGGATGCCTTTTGGGTGCCCAGTTCCACCAGTCCATAGGGCGTGGGCAGTAGGAACCCCAAACTCATGGAGGTGCCCATGGAGGTGTGTTCCGGACCCGTGTCTGACGCGGCGGACGAGGTGGCCTGCTGATACGTCCGAATGTGCAGGGAGGTTCCCAAGAAAGGACTCACGGTGTTCGGTTTCACCTTGAGAACATAGAGCCGAAGCCCCATCTCAATGCCGTTGTTGTAAGTGACGCTAATCCCATCTTCGGTGGTGGTGGAAGTGGTTGGAATCGCCAAGTAGAGGTCGGTGCGTCCCTTCATCCCAAGTCCTCCGAAAACCAGTCTCGTGTTGCCGGAGGGCTGGACGTGCATGCTCTCCGCGCCGGATCCCGAACTTTGGTAGTTCAGCTTAATCTGATCATTGTAGTTGACCAAGTCCACCCCCAAATACATCTGGAGGAAGCGGCTTTTCTTGACGTATTCGTAGTTTTGCGCACGGAGTCCTCCCGCGCCACACAGGAGCAGCAGGAAAGTGGCGAGTAGTGCAGTTTTCTGGAACGGTCGGTGAAACATCAGAGTGTCAGGCAATGCAATCCGCTATGCGCCATGCAACTTGTAGCCCTTTTGGAAAGGAGATCAAAGATGGAAAACGGTGTCCGGAATCCGGAGCGAATCGCTGTCAAACTCCTGAGCGCAGCGACTCAGCCAAGGCAGGCCGTGTCAGCACATTGGTTTCGGATTGACGGGGATGATGCCATTGGGGCAGAACATCAGGAAGAGGATCAGCACCAACACTCAAGAGGGGGACTATCAAAAATTGGATGATGAGAAGAGGGGTTGATCTTGACGGCACGTTCAGCTTTTTCAATGGATGGTCTGGATTCTCTTCCACACTGGATCAACCCAAACTCAGCGTGATTTTGCCAAAGTGAGTGCCGGAAGCAAGGTGATCGAAGGCGGGCCGGAGTTCCTTGAAGCTGAAAGTACGGTCGAGGGTGGGGCGAAGTTCGTGCTGCGCAATGGCACGGGCCATCGCATCGAAGCCGTCGCGGGAGCCAACGGTGATGCCCTGAAGCCGGACTTGCCGCGTGACGATCAGTCCAAGTTGTGCCTCAACGGTGGGTCCGGACAGCACGCCGATCATGGAAAGCATCCCGCCTGGACGGATCGCCCTCAGCGACTGCGGCAAGGTTGAGGGGCCGCCGAGTTCGACGATGTGATCGACCCCCTCGCTGCCGGACCACTCCCGCACGGTGCGGTACCACTCGGGTTGGGTGTTGTAGTTCAGCCCTGCATCTGCGCCAAGCTCCCGTGCTCGTTCCAACTTCACGTCGCTTCCGGAGATCACGAACACCCGCGCCCCACACAGCCGTGCGAACTGCAACGCGAACAGTGCCACCCCGCCCGTGCCCTGCACCAGCACCGTATCGCCTGCCATGATCCGGCCTTCGGTGACAATCGCGCTCCATGCCGTCAGTGCTGCACAGGGCAGCGTGGCGGCTTCGATGTCTGAGAGGTGATCAGGAATATGCGACAGTCCATGTTCGGGGAAGACCCGGAATTCCGCCATCGTGCCGTCAAGCGGCCCTCCAAGTGAGCCGGAGAGTCGTTCCCGATTGGGAGGCCCGGCAATCCAGTTCTGCATGAAGAGCGGGCAAATGCGATCTCCGAGTTGCACTCGCGTCACGCGGTCGCCCACCGCCACCACTTCGCCCATTCCGTCCGAAATCGGAATCAGCGGCAAGGTGCCGGTTTTGTGGCCATAACCGCGTTGGGGCACCACGAGGTCACGATAGTTGAGGGAGGCTGCTTTCATCTGCACCAGCACCTCGCCGGGACCGGGGGTTGGGTCCGGAAGTTCAGTGAAGCGAATGTTGTCAAAGGACCAGCCGTCTTGGATTTGGTAAGCTCGCATGGAAGGTGCTGAGAAAAAAATGTTTTTGGTTAACCACAGAGGGCACAGAGAACTCAGAGTTTTGATGTTTTTTCTCTGTGTCCTCTGCGTCTCTGTGGTGAAAATGTCGCCCTGTTATCCCAAGGCTTTCAGGCCGATGTCTTGGCGGAAGTGCATTCCTGGAAACCGAATCTGCTCCAGACAGTCGTAGGCTTGTTCACGTGCAGCGGTGAGGCCGTTGGCCCAAGCGGTGATGCCCAGCCCCCGCCCGCCGTTGGCGACGAGTTGTCCGTCATACTCGGCAGTTCCGGCGTGAAAAATCTGTAGCGAGTCTCCCGGAGTTTCCGGCAAGCCGATGGGCGTGCCTTTGACGGGAGGTCCGGGATAACCCTCGGCGGCGGCGACCACACAGAGCGACGCCTGTTCACTCCACTGCAAATCGAGGGCGTCCAGACGCTGATCAAGAATCGCATCGATGATTTCGACGAGGTCTGTTTGCAACAGCGGCAAGACCACCTGCGCTTCCGGATCGCCAAAGCGCACGTTGAACTCAACGACCTTCGGCCCCCCTGCGGTGATCATCAGCCCTGCATACAGCACCCCCTGATAGACGATGCCCTCGTCCCGGAGTACCGCCGCCATCGGCTCCAGAATGCACGACTGGATTTCCGGGAGATGATGCTGGAGGTGCGGCACGGGCGCATAAGCCCCCATGCCCCCGGTGTTGGGACCTCGATCCCCATCAAAGACGGGCTTGTGGTCCTGTGAGGGGATCATCGGCTTGACAGTGTGGCCATCGCTGAACGCCAGCACGGTCATCTCCTCGCCTGTCATGAATTCTTCGACGATGACCCGTGTTCCGGCTTCCCCGAACACCTTGCGCTGCATCACGGCGGTCAGTGCATCTTCGGCTTCGTCAAGACTTTGGGCGACCGTCACCCCCTTGCCAGCGGCCAGGCCATCCGCTTTGATCACGATGGGCGCACCCTGCTTCCGGACGTATTGGAGTGCCTTTTCGTAGTTGTCGAATTCGGCGTAACGAGCGGTGGGGATGCCGCGTTTTGCCATCAACGACTTGGCGAAGGCTTTGCTGCCCTCCAGTCGTGCTGCCACCCGATTGGGACCGAAAATCCGTAAGTCGTGTTCCTGGAATTGTTCAACAATCCCCTGTGTGAGCGGGTCTTCCGGACCTACGATGGTGAGGCCGATTTGTTGGGATTCGGCAAACTCGGTGAGTTCCGCAATCACGTTGGCCGCAATGGGAACGCATTCGGCAAGTTCCGCAATGCCGGGATTGCCCGGCGCACAAAAAAGCTGGGTGGCGTGAGGACTCTGCTTCAGCTTCCAAACCAAGGCGTGTTCGCGTCCGCCGCCACCGATCACTAGGATTTTCATCTCAACCCATGCAAATACTTCACAAAATCATCAACAGGTGTTGCAATAGCCGGTGGAACGCGGGTTCCAGGAACCGGAACCTCGTTGGGTGCTCCTGCAATCGCATGCAGCAGTTCTGCAGGTTTGCACACGCCATGAGAAGCCCGACCGGAACTTCATGGCCATGAGTGACACCGCCTGCATCTGCATTTGGCTACTGTGATTGTAAACACACCCTCCCGATTAGTACAAGCGCCGCACCACCGTCTGACAGCCCAGCCGCAGGAAGGGAATGCTTTCCGGACGGGTTTCGTCGAGATAGAGTCCGGCGCGTTGCACGGGACGGGAGCGTTTCCGGATCGTGGGGTCATGGTCGGTGCAAACCAGATCGAGGCGTTTCTCGACACGCTCCCCGGACTTGCGGCAGACCAGCGATTTGCCTTCCAGCAGCAGCCACACCCCGTTGCTCTGCCAGACGTTCTCCACCGTGCAAGTCCAACCCCGTGACTTGAACTCCGTGTTTTCGTCCACCAGTTGGCGTTCGTGCTTCCGGAACACCCCTTCCGGATACACTTCAAGAATCCACTGAAAGTAATCCGTACCCGATGCACTGGTTCCGAGGGCAAGCAGGAAAACGGTGAGGGTGAGTTGGCGAAACATTCGGGATGCCTTGATTCGTGCAGCGTTTTCCCCAAGATGGAGCATCCGCAGGAAAAAGCAAACCTGAACCAGTTCTTGCATGACCAACACCATGACCACCGAGTATTGCAGTCTTATCTCTAAAAATCTCGCTGAACCACTCTCTGGAACGGCCTCTCAAGCCCAGCACCTGATCTTCATCACCTGGCCCAAACGCTTCTGGAAGTACGAGGCGTTGGAGTCCGGAGGTGGATTTCTGCAAGGCATGAAGCGCTGGATGAGGTCGCAGAGCGTCGCACATGGCAAAATCGTCCTGCGCCTAATCAGCCAGTCTGGAATGACGGCAGAATGCTGCTCGTTGCATGTCTATCCGGATGGCTTGGTTTTCGATGATGTTGCCCCGGATCAAATCAAAACCGTGTTGACGGATCACTTCGCAGGAAACGGCATTCGGCATTCGCCCTGTGTGCAGGAAATCCCGGAGGTGATGGTCTGCACGCACGGTCGGCATGATAAATGCTGTGCAAAGTTTGGTCAGGCGTTGTACGCGCAACTCCAGCGGGAGATTGAAAATCGCAGTTTGTCGCTCAGCCTCTGGCAGAGCAGTCATCTGGGCGGACACCGCTTTGCACCGACTTTGGTTCACCTGCCTTCGGGCGAGTCCCACGGGCATGTGACATCGGAGCAGGTTCCGTCCTTGCTGGACGCTTGGACGCAGCAGCGGGTGCATCCAAAAACGTACCGGGGCAATGTCTTCCGGACAGATGTGGATCAACTCGCAGAAGCGTGGCTGCATCATGCGGTTTCCGGCTCCGGATCGATTTTGGAATCGCAGTTGGAGTCGCTTGAGGAAAACGGAAGCCAGCGGCAGTTTACCGTCGCCTACCGCACAGCGGAGCATCCCCAAGTGTTCAAACGTTTGGAACTGGTGCTGCACCACAAAACCGTCGCCGGCCCCGGGGGGTGCGATGCCCTTGACGAACCTGAAAAGCGTAGCGGCTGGGTGCTGACGGAATCACGGCAGTTGAACGCCCCCCTGCGGGCATGACGAAGGAGAAGTGATGGCAGAGGAAGAAGAAATCCCGGCAGACAATGGAGACGCCGAAGCGGACTTGGACGCACTCGTGAACGAGTCGGAAGATTCCGCCAGCGACGACGATGGTGGAGGACTCACCGATTTGGTCATGGCAGGCGGCGGAGACGTTGGCGATTTGGACGCGATGCTTGATGACGCCTCGTCGGTTCCCATGGAAGTTGGCAGCGAAGGTGCAGCGATGGAGGGCATGGACGTGGAGTTTCTCATGGAAATGCCGCTCACGCTCACCTTTGAGGTGGGACGCGCCAAGCTCCTGATCGGCGATTTACTCTCGCTCGGTCAGGGGTCCGTGCTGGAACTGCATCGACTTGTGGGTGAGAACTTGGACCTCTTTGTTAACGGCAAGCTCATCGCCCACGGCGAGGTCGTGGTCATCAACGAAAAATTTGGGGCACGGCTCACCGAGGTCATCCCTCCGGAGGAGCGCATCAAGCGCATGGGGGGCGTTGCTTCGCCCAGCATGTAGTCACGTTGCACCGCCAGTTTTTCGCCCATGCACCAACCTGACTGGCTGCTGGATTCCTATGACTTTGACCTCCCTGAAGACCTGATCGCGCAGCATCCCCCGCAACGGCGGGATGCCTCCCGGATGTTGTTGCTTGACCGCGCCAGCGGTCAGTTGCACCACCACTCCTTTCCTGAACTGCTCACCCTCCTGCCTGAGGGTTGCACCCTCGTGTTCAACAACACCCGCGTGATTCCCGCACGATTGCTGGGACAGCGTTGCACCGGAGCTCGGCTTGAAGCCCTGCTGCTGGAGGAACAGGCACCCAACATCTGGTCCGCGCTGGTCCGCAAGTCCGGACGCATCAAGCTGGGCGAGGAACTGGCGTTCGGCGAGGGGCGGCTGATCGCAGTCGCCCGGGAATACCTCGACAACGGCATCTGGCTGTTGCAATTTGCAATCGGGGAGCCGTTGACCGAGGTGCTGGAGGAAGTGGGACTGCCCCCGCTGCCACCCTACATCGACCGTCGGGAAGTTTCATCCGCCGAAGCGCAACATGATCGAGAGCGTTACCAAACCTGTTACGCAAAGGAATCCGGAGCCGTGGCGGCCCCCACGGCGGGCTTGCACTTCACCCCGGAAATTCTCGCCGCCCTTGAGCAGCGAGGCGTTGAACGGTTGGAGGTCACGCTACATGTCGGACGTGGCACCTTTGCGCCCGTGCAGGTTGAGGATGTCCGAGAGCATTCCATGCACTTCGAAGCTTTTTCCGTGAATCAGGAAACTCTGGAACGTCTCAAGGAACTTTCACACTCCCGGAACCGCCTCATCGCCATCGGCACCACCTCGGTGCGGGTGCTGGAAACACTCGCGCAGCAGGGCTTCCAGGAACGCTCCGGTTGGACCAACCTCTTCCTCTACCCGCCCTATCGGTTTCAAATGGTGGATGGCCTGCTTACCAATTTCCACCTGCCCCAATCCACCCTGCTGCTGCTCGTCTCCGCGCTGTGTGGACGCGAACGCTTGCTGACCGCCTACGCCGCAGCCATGCGGGAGCGCTACCGCTTCTTCAGCTACGGAGACTGCATGTTGATTCTCTGACGGGATCAACCCTCCAGAGGGGGACTATCTGCCTTTTCGCCAGAGGTCAATGCCCCAGACGGCGATGAGCAGGCCCAAGACCGTCACCACCACGGCCTCAAACGTCAGGGTCTCTTCCCAGCCTTGCAGGACGCCGAAGGTGGTCATCAGCCCACCGATCATGAGGTAGGTTGGCGGTACCATTTGGCTGAGAAACGGTCCCAGCCGACGACGCATCCGCACGATCAGGTAAAGGAAAACAAGGATGATGAGGAACTTCACAAGTTGATGGCAAGGAAACGGGCACCCCACGTCAGCTGGGGCAGCACGACCAGGGACGGTCGCGAGCAGGCATCAGTTGATGATAAGCCGAATCCTGCTCGCAGACAAGGAGAGATCAGCGGTCAGCGGGATTCCAAGTCGTCCAGTTCCCGGAGTTCCTCTTCAAGCTGCATCCAAGCGGCGTGCTCATCACGGTCTGCCGGGCTGTCGTCCAGCGAGGTGATCCACTCGCTAATTCCGTCCAGTTCCTGTTCTTCTCGTGCCCTGTGGATGGTTGGGTTGTGCATCTTTGGTTGCCTGTCGCGGGTTGAGGTCTTTTGACACTGGGACTTCCTTCAAGGCCCATGCCAGAACCCTCAGAAATGACTTGGTCAAAGCAGGCAGGTACGATACCTTGTTGGGGAGTGTTGGCCATTGAGTCCCGCTCAAATTGCGACCCCCCGGTGATCAGCAAAGCATCCTCGTCACCCAAACCATTGCCCATGTCCAGCACCACCCTTGGTCTTGAAGAATCCCTCTTGACCTACCTGCGTTGCCATTCCCTGCGCGACACCGATCTCCTCAAGCGCTTGCGCGCGGAAACTGCGAAGCTGCCCTTCGGTGGCATGCAGGTCTCCCCGGAGCAGGGGCAGTTCATGAACCTGCTCGTCCGCATCACCGGAGCCAC
The DNA here is from genome assembly GCA_002726945.1 of Deltaproteobacteria bacterium. Lineage (GTDB taxonomy): Bacteria > SAR324 > SAR324 > SAR324 > NAC60-12 > UBA8110. The sequence goes on from PBTB01000107.1 coordinate 9,330, forward strand.
GCGCATCGTCGAAATCGGCACCTTCACGGGCTACAGTTCGCTCTCGATGGCACTCGCCCTGCCGGACTCCGGAACACTTGTTGCGTGCGATCTCAGCGAGGACTACACCAACACCGCCAAACGTTACTGGGTTGAAGCAGACGTGGCGGACCGCATTGAACTCAAGCTCGGCCCTGCGCTGGAATCGCTTGATGAACTGCTGGATTCCGGAAGTGCCGGAAGTTTCGATCTTGCCTTCATCGATGCCGACAAAACGGGCTACCTTGCTTACTACGAACGCTGCCTGAAGTTGCTCCGGACGGGAGGATTGATCCTCGTGGACAACGTGTTGTGGGGCGGGCGTGTCGCTCGTCCCAAAGTCACGGATGAAGACACCACCGCGCTCCGGGTTTTCAACGACCACCTGCATCAAGACGAACGCATTGACTTGAGCATGCTCCCGCTCGGGGACGGCCTCACCCTTGCCCGCAAACGCTGATCCGTGAAAAAATCCGACATCATCATCATCGGCGGGGGTATTGTTGGCCTTGCCACTGCCTACCAGCTTTCACAGGCCTATCCCCAGCTTTCGCTGATCATCCTTGAAAAGGAAACCGAAGTCGCCCAACACCAAACCGGGCACAACTCCGGGGTGTTGCACACTGGGGTTTACTACAAACCGGGGTCGCTAAAAGCGAAAAACTGCCGGGAGGGCAAGCGACGCATGGAGGAATTCTGCACCGAAAACGAAATCCCCTATGAGATTTGCGGGAAAGTGATCGTCGCCACTTCTGAAGCCGAACTCCCTGCGCTTGAGAGGATTCTTGAGCGCGGAAGTGCGAACGGCGTGGTTTGCGAGCTGATCCCACGGGAACGGCTGCTGGAGTTGGAACCACACGTCAACGGGATTCAGGCGATCCATGTTCCGGAAGCAGGAATCACGGACTACACGGCGGTCTGCCGACGCCTTGCGGAAATCGTTCAGCAGGAGGAGCATCGGACGCTCAGACTCGGGACCAAAGTGACGGGACTCCGGACGGGAAGCAGCATCGTGGTGGAGACCACCACCGGAGCATTCGAGGGAGACTACTTAATCAACTGCGCGGGATTGTACTCTGATAAAGTGACGGAAATGACCATGCCCCCGCAGCACAAGATCATCCCGTTCCGGGGAGAGTATTACGAGGTCAATGCCAATGCCCAGCACCTTTGCAACAACCTCATCTATCCGGTTCCGGATCCGAGTTTTCCCTTTCTTGGAGTGCATTTCACACGCATGATCCAAGGTGGGCTGGAGTGCGGCCCCAACGCCGTGCTGGCCTTTGCACGGGAGGGCTACACGCGCACCACCGTCAACTGGCAGGAACTCGCGGAATCCCTCAGCTATCCGGGCTTTCTCAAGCTGGCGGCAAAATACTGGAAAACCGGAGCCGGAGAGCTGTGGCGCTCCTTCAACAAAGCGGCGTTTACCAAGGCGCTTCAGCGACTCATTCCAGCCATTCAAGCAGCGGATCTGGAAGTGGCCTCCGCCGGGATTCGCGCCCAGGCGGTCACTCCGGACGGTAAGCCCGTGGATGATTTCCTGATCCAACAGGAGGGGCGGGTTGTCCATGTCGGCAACGCGCCGTCTCCTGGAGCCACGTCCAGTCTCAACATCGGGAGTTACATTCTTGACCAGCTTGCACCCATGATCGGAAAGTCGAAAACCGCTTAGGAGGTTCTGACTCTGTGTGATGATGTCTGAACCCTTTCCTCAACCGCTCTTGAAGCCCGGATGGGGGCTGGCCGTGCTGGCAAGCTGCGCGGTTGGCGTGCTGGGGCTGCTGACCCCCTTTGACTTCGAAGCCAGCCGCTGGCTTTGGGAACACGCCAACCCGGAATTCGGAGAGTGGACCCGGAGAACCCTCTTTGAAGGGGATGCTCCGGGGTTGAGCGATCCGGGAATCTGTTTTCTGCTGACCAGCCTTGGGCTTTACCTTTGGAGTGCCCGCAGGTCCGCTCCGGAGTGGTTGCAGCGCGAGCGGCCCTACCTGAGCTTCATCATCCTCTCGGCCTTGGCGGGAGCACTTGGATTGGTTCACGGACTCAAGTGGGTGATTGGACGGGCGCGACCCCACGAGGTCTGGCTGAGCGATTGGCCCTTCACGCCGTGGCACAGCTTCGGCCCGCACTTTGTCACCGAAGGCGTCTATTTCGGAAGTTTCCCCAGCGGCCACACGGCGTCGGTTGTCACCTTGATCATGCTCGCCTATGTGTTGCACTCCCATCCGGGCTTGCACCGTCGGCGGATGTGGACCTGGTTGTGGGGCGCAGTGGGGGTGACGATGGCGGTGACGATGGCAGTGGGTCGAGTGATGACTGCGTCTCATTGGCTCACGGACTGTCTGGGCATGATCCTGCCCATCTGGACGGTTCTGCACTGGATGTTTCACCGTTTTTTGCGCACGTCGGAACAGCGGGAGTACGTCCGGATGCATGGGAGCTACCCCTCCGTGTCGGCCTATTGGGAACTGCGGCTGGCGGGTTGGGGGTTCCTGATCCTGCTTGGGCTGATGGGATTGGTGATTGGACTCCGGAGCGTGTGGCTGGAGGCGGGGTTTGAGTTGCTGGTGCTGACTCCGTTGGGAATTGCTCTGATCGGCTTTGCCTGGCCGCGCTTCCGGAGGCTTCACGAAGCCGTACTGTCCGCATTTTTTGTGGTGCAGACCAACGATCCTGCGTGACCCGAATGCTACCAACCCTTGCGACTCGGAGATCTATGGAACTGGTGCGCACTCCCCTGCGGGAGCAGGGGCAGTTACGGAAACGTGGCTTGCTGTGGTTGCTGGGCATTGTCGGGGGGTGGCTCGTGGCGATTCTCGTGTTGGAGTCACAAGACGCCGACCGTCGGTTGCTGGCGTGGTTTTGGAACGGCAAGGAGTGGTTTCTGGCCAAAGATTTCCCATGGACTTGGCTTTATGCCTATGGCACGATTCCCGGACTGCTGCTCACCATCTTCGCCTTTGTCGCATGGTATGCGTGTCTGCAACGGCCCGAATGGCACCGCTGGCGCGGGTATTGGCTAGTGATCGGTTTGTCGATTGTGCTGGCGGCGGGAGTGATCGTGAACGGGCTGCTCAAGGAATACTCCGGGCGGCCACGTCCCCGGCAGATCGTGGAATTCAACGGACCGTGGCCATACAAACCGGTCCTTGCCGCAGGCATTCCGGGGCGTGGACAGTCCTTTCCCTGTGGCCACTGCACGATGGGCTTCGTGTTTGTCACAGGCATGGTGTTCTGGCGACCGTTCCGTAAGCTCGCCTTGGCAATGCTGGGCTTTGGGTTGGGATACGGCACCCTGATCAGCGCAGGACGGATCGTGCAGGGGGGGCATTTTCTGAGTGACACTTTCTCTTCGTTGGGAGTATTGCTCTGCACGATGGTGGTGCTTTACCACTTTGTTTTACCGCCGCCCCTGCTGGAAAACCGTCCGGTCAAACTCTCCCGCCGCTTTGGGATGCAGGTGATCGGAGGACTGTTGCTGGTGATTGCCGTGATGATCGTACTGTTCCTCACGAGGCGTCCGTTTTACGAATCGCACCAACACGAAATCACGATTCCGGAAGTGGTGGAATCCCTGCTGATCCAAAGCAATCTTGCCCAAGAGCATATCCAACTCGATTACGCGAACCAAGGCGAGGTGCGGATTTTTCTGGAAGCGCGGGGGTTTGCCGTGCCCGACTCCCGGCATCATCTTGAAATTCGCAAGACCCGGACCGCAAACCGCCTGACGCTTGAGTTTCAGGTGAGGACCGAGGGGGTCTTCTCCGAACTGGGACAAACCCTGTTGCTGACGATCCCTGTTGCATTTCGCAACAAAACACGCCTTTTAGATCGGGAGGGTATCGAGTAAAGTACCAGTTTTCTCAAGGACAACTCACCAAACCCCCTGCTCCACCGCCATCACTTCTGATGCCTGTACAACGCATTCACAACTTTTCACTGGCGTGGCTGTTGAGTGTGCTGGCCGGGATATTGCTCACGCTGGTCGTGCTGGCCGTCGTCCTGTTCTGGCGCTTGACGGAAGGACGGATGACGGGGCACTCCGTCACGCAGGCGATGTCGAACGCCCTCTCCATACCGGAGCAGGGGGTTGCAGTGAAAGTGGGGGCCGCCAAGCTATCGTGGGAGGGATGGCAGAGTCCGCTTGGGGTGCGCATGTTCGAGCTTGACGTGATGACCCCGCAGGGTCAAATTTCCCTGCCGGAAATGGCCATTGGCCTCAATCTGACCCGACTCTTCCGGGGAGACGTCGCCCCCAGCCTGATTCGGCTGGAACAACCCAGCCTGCAATGGACCCTTGGGCAGACCGATGTGTCCGGTATCGATTTTTCCGGATGGCTCGAGACCTCCGCCCAATCCTCTGGAGGCGCCGCAATCCCACCGCATCTGCAATATCTCAAACGCATCATCCTCAACAATGCCGATCTTCGCATCTTGGATGAAGCCCGTGATCGTGTCATCCGGGTGGTGCAGGTCAACGTATCGGCGAAACGGACGCTGCGTGAGGTCAACGTCAAGGTCGCTGGCAAAGTGCAGCAGGAGAAGCAGTCGATTCCAGTACAGGTCGATGCACAGTGGCATCTTCAGGAGCAATCCGGGACAGGAAAACTGATGCTTGGAACGGCACCATGGACTTGGGTGACGCAATGGCTTCCTGAAAACGCATGGACGCAGCGACTGGATGCACCGATTTCCGGAACCGTGCGTGTTGAGGTGGGAGGAAATCTGCAACCCACACGGCTGGAGGCAGCGGTGTCGCTAGGCGTTGGAACCGTTGATCTTGGAGAAGAGGGGCTCCGTCGTTTTTCTGGAGCAAAGCTGGAAGCGGCATGGGATGGAAAAGCCGACACTTTGGAGGTGAGGGCATTTCAGGCCACGTTCATTTCTGGACTGGAGGTCAAGGCACACGGTCAACTTCAGCAACTGCAAATCACGCCTCACGGTCAGGTGGAGTTGGAGGTGAAACGCCTTGGATTGGTGCATGAGTTGAATGAACTGTTGAAAACCCGGATGCCCAGCCTGCAAGTCTCAGCGCGAGGGCCGCAAAATGAACAGCGCATCGGAGCCGTGGCCGCCACTGTGATGTTCTCCCCACCATCAAGTCCCACTGGCTTACCAGAAGTTGGCGCGGTGGTTGGAACGGTTTCTGTGAGTGATGCCCGGGTGGGCTTGCAACACACCGCCTACCCCGGCATTTCGGTTTTGGTTGCAGACGCAGACGGCAAAGTGGAGTTCAAGCTGGGCCCGGACTTTGTGCTTCAGGACGCCAAAACCAAGTTCAAATTCTCCGGAGCCAATGTGCTGATGGAGGGAGGAGGGGTACCACTTGAAATCGAGAAACTGACGTTCTCTGCAGACTGGGACGGCATCACCCTGCAAACCAAGGACTTCCGGGTCAAGCTCGACAATACCACTCGACTGGAGGCCCAAGCCAAGCTGCGGACGCATAAATTCATGCCTGTGGAACTCTCCCTTCAGGCAAATGCCTTCAACGTCCCCGTGGATGATCTCTCCGGCTGGTGGCTCCCCAATTTAGCCACGGGAACCCGGGAATGGGTGGTGAACCGTATGTCGAAAGGGCAGGTGCGCGAGGCTTCGGTGGATTTGCAAATGAGTTCCAAGGAACCGCCAAATGCCGGTCCCCTGCAACTCCGGCACTTGAAAAGCACTCTGCACGTTGAAGACACGTCGGTGCGGTATTACAAAAACCTGCCGGAAAGCCGGAGGGTCAATGCAACCGTTGAAATCGGGGCGGATGCTGTTGAGATTGCGATTCACTCTGGCGTGATCAACGAGTTGGAGATCAAGGCGGGCACCCTACGGTTTTCACCCCTCCAATCCGGATTGCCCCTCGCACAGTTTTCGTTTGACGCAACCGGCCCCTTACCGACCGCCCTGGCGTTGCTGGAGCATCCGGATCTGGCGGTTCTGGAAAAGGGCGTCCTGCCGTTTTCCCAAGCCAGCGGGCAGGTGCAGTTGGACTTGGGCATGGACTTTCCTCTGAAAGACGAGCTTGCGGATGGGGATTTCCAGTTCTCCGCAGACGCGAGAATTGACAATGTCAGCCTGCTCGGCTTGCCGCTGGACTTGGACCTTGCACACGGAACACTGAATGTTGCAGCCAGCCCCAAGGCCGTGTTGATCGCGGGCACCGGGCAGGTGCATGGAGCCGAGATTGGCTTGGAGTTCTCAAAGACGGAAGGGGGCTATCCATCCACCCGCATCCACCTGCCCACCTCTGCCGAGGTTGCCGGACTCGTGAGGAGAATCATCGGATTCGAACTGGAGGGGCAAGCGTCCGGACGGGTTGAGATCACCCAGCAGAATCAAGAGACCAGCTTGGTGGCGGTGCAAGTCGGACTGGCTCCGACAGGATTTGTCGTACCCGTGGTGGGGTGGACAAAAAAGATCGGCTCCCCCGGAACAGCGAAGGTGATGGCCCTCATGACCAAACACGGCTTCAGCCCCTATCTCAGGGTGGAACTGGAAACGGAAGCTTTGAGTGCACGAGGCCGGATGGAATTCGGCCAACTTGGCGGATTCAAGTCGCTTCAGTTGTTGGAGTTGCATGGGCCGGGAACCGAGTTGGACTTGCTTGAAATTGCGAGTCGCCCTAATGGGTATTCTGTAAAATTGCAGGGACCACAGTTGGATTTGTCCCCGCTGCTGGAAGATGCTGGAGCAACGGAGTTTGCTGGAGAAATCGCGTTTGACCTGACTTCCGAACACATCGTCCTCTCAGAGAAACTGCTCCTGTTTGGAAAAACTGTGGGAACCGTGTCGGCAGCAGGAAAGTTGGAGGCGAAGCACCACGGCGGCATCGGATATGGGGGGCGTCCAGTGTGGGCTGACGGAACCATCAAAGTCGAAAAATCCGGAAAGCTGCCTCGTGTGGTTGGACAGGGGAAATCGGAGGCAGGAGACACGCACTTCTTCTTTGAACCCCACACAGACCCACCACATGTCCTTGAGGTGGAGTCCGATGACGCTGCTAGCGTGTTGTACTTGTTGACGGACACGCAAGCCTTCAAAGGTGGCAAACTCAACCTGAGAACCGAGTTTTTCGACGACAACCTCACTCGGCACGAGTCCGAGGTGCGCCTGAGCAACTTCACCGTGACGGACGCACCGTTGTTGGTGGACATCCTCTCCCTGGTCAGCCTGACCGGCTTGCTGGAACAACTATTGGCGGGCGGGGTGTTCTTCGATGAAGGCTACAGTAAAGTTTCGGTTGAAGAGGGGCGCTACACTTTCACTGAGGGCAGTGCGATTGGAGTGTCAACCGGAGTGGTCTTTTCAGGATGGATCAACCCCGCCAAGCATGAATTGGACCTCAAGGGCAGCATCGCCCCCGCTTATGTGCTGACTCGGTTGATCCGTTGGGTTCCGGTGCTGAGCACCATCTTGACGGGCACCGACAAGGCGGGGCTGATTGCCTTGGACTTCCGCGCTCACGGTTCTCTGGATGATCCGGAAAAGCAAGTCAACCTGCTTTCGCTCGCACCCGGAATTCTGCGAGAGGTGTTCCGGTTTGATTGGTTGGATAACTCCACAGCAGGAGAGCCTTGAATCTCCAAACCCACCGAATGCCAACGGTCACACTGTGTGATTTCCAGGATACAGAGCGGAACTCCCCTTGCGGAGGTTGCCTCAAACCCCTGATGGACGTATGATGGCAGTTGCTCTGCCCTTGAATACCAATACTCCAGCCCGAAACCAGCGATGATCGTCAAAGCGATTCCCAAAGACGGGGGACTTTTCATGATCCAAGCAACAAACGACTGAGGAAGATTCCATGACGTGCCAAACCATGGACGCCACGCTTAAAGAGGGTCAACTTCAAGTTTCTCCAGAGTTGTTGCACGTCGAACGGACGGCACTGCTCACAGTGTTTGGAGTGCAAAACCCTCAGAAGAACCCCAAAACAAACTCCACAAACGCTCAGGCGGGGAATGCCCTGCTTGCTTTTCCCCGTGTCTCCAAACCAGAAGGGATGACGTTGCAGGACAGGATGGAAGAGGGAAGGCGCTGATGTTTGTACTGGACTGCCCGGTTACGATGGCTTGGTGCTTTGATGATGAGAAAAATCCTGGATAGCGGAGTGCCTTTCCACGGTTTTCCATGACGTTCATGACCAACCCAACCCCAGCTTCCGTTTCCAGCGAATTCGCCCATCACCTGCGCACAGCGCTTCCGTACTTGGCAAGGTTCCGGAACTCGCTCGTGGTGGTCCTCATGGATGGAACTCTCTTGGATTCCCCGGATTCCCATGCCTTGGAAGACCTTGCACTCTTGAGTCAGTCGGGGTTGCGGATGCTGATCGTGCTGGACTGCGCACCGCTGGTTGGGGTGGAACTCACCAGCCACGGGGAATCCCGTCTCAACGAAGCGGAGCAACTGCTTCCAGAGCAGGAACTCTTGCCAAAGCTTGAACGCATTTGTGCCCATGCCCACTCCCGGCTGATGATGCGTCTGGCGACTTCCGGCACTCAGATCTTGCCTGTCACGGGGCCGTTTGTGCAAGCGGAGCGTCTTTCCTCGGCTGCGTCCGGAGTCGAGACGTGCAACGGCAAGGTCCGGGAAATCTGTGCCGAGCAGCTTGCGCCCATTTTGGAAACCGGAGGGCCCGTGCTGCTGCCCACACTGGCGCACGGTGAGAAGGGGCGACTCTGGTGGCTGGAGGCGGAGGAAGTCGCGCTGGAAGCGGCAGTGCGGATGCGGGCGCAAAAGCTCATTCTCCTGCAAAGCACAGTGCTGCATTGGCAGGGAGACACGTCCACCCAAGAGACAAAAGCCTTGACGGCAAACGAAGTCCGCCGGGGCATGGCGGCTCATCCGGATTGGCCTGCGGTGCAACAACGTCGGGTGCTGGCGATGGCCCAAGCCTGCGAACGGGGCGTGGAACGGGCACAGTGGGTGGACGGTACGCAGGACGGCTCGTTGCTTCAGGAATTGCTCACGTCTGAAGGCGCGGGCTGGATGGTGACGGATCGGGATTATCAGCGGGTGCGGTCAGCACGGCTGAGCGATGCCGCGGAAATTCTGCGCATTCTTCAGCCTGCGTTTCAGCAAGCCGCTGTCGTGCAGCGCACCGCCGAGTGTGTGCAGCAGCACATCGAGCGGTTTCTGGTCGGCTGTGTGGATGAAGAAGTGGTGGGCTGCTGCGAACTCGTGGACTATGGTTCCGAGGCGGTGGAGCTTGCCGGACTCGCTGTGGATGAAGCGCACCGCAATCGCGGATTCGGTCGTCTGCTTGTGGAAGCGGGAGTGGCGCAGGCCATGCGGCAGGGGCGCTCCCGCATGTTCGCGCTCACCACCGGAAGCGCTCACGTTTTTCAGTACTGTGGGTTTCAGCCCGCCACGCCGGAGCAACTTCCAGAAGCGAAACGACAGGATTACGATTTTCAGGGTTCGGGTGTGTATCTCCTTCAGCTAAGGTGATTTCTTGGAATAAAGGCACCTGCATTATAGCGGATTTTTTTGGAGCTTCAAGGCATCGAAAAAGGCACATCGCCTGCTCTGTCATTGGAGCGATAACGCTGAAAATCCAAAAAAGACAAGTGAGATCCCACATTGAGCAGGTTGTTTTTTAAAAATTATGATTTAATTCGTAATAAAATCAATAACTTATAAATAGTCCAATAAAATCAATAACTTAGGATTTATGTTAAAAAACATAATATTATCAATATTTTATAAAAATTAAATACACTAAAATTAAACGTCATTAAC
>PBTB01000108.1 GCA_002726945.1 Deltaproteobacteria bacterium
ACAGTGGACTCCTCTGACAACATCTACGTGACAGGATTCACAGAAGGAGGACTCGATGGGAACACCAATTCGGGAGCGAAAGACATCTTTTTGGTGAAGTACAACTCGAGTGGGATCAAGCAGTGAGGGGGGTTCGGACACCGGACAGGGGCGTTCTGACCATTGGGCGAGGGTCCAGTAGCTGCTATCGGCTCAACTCGGCACCGCAAGCGTGAGGCGACAATGTGACGGTCGGAAGCACGGTGTTCAACCGGACGTGGGTGTTCGACTTCGGGCAGGAGCCGGACAGCTACAGCGTCCACGAAATCCGCGTCAAGGCCAGCCCGACGTTGACGGACCAGCAGGGCAACACGCTCGCAGAGGATTTCGTCACGCGGATTTATCCGAACTGATCCGGAGAGCAGATCAGAGCGCGGGTGCACCGATCCGCGCTACCGTGCCTAGAGGGGCGGCTTGTGCTGTGGGCGCAAGGTGCGCTAGAGTGATGGTGTGCAACAACTTTAGGGATAGGACCCAACCATGAGCCGTATTGTGTCAGACCCCGGAGTGCTGGGGGGCAAGCCCGTGATCGAGGGAACCCGCATCTCGGTGGAATTTGTGCTGGAGCTGTTGGCATCAGGAATGTCCGAAACAGAGATTCTGGAGGATTACCCACACCTCACCCCCGAAGGGCTACGGGGGGGCTTGGCCTATGCCGCCCAGGTGTTCCACAACGAGGTGTACCTGGAACTGGACGCGGCCTCGTGAAACTTCGGGAATTGCGTTTTCTTGCGGATGAAAACTCTCTCCCAAAGTCGTCGCTTTTCTTCGCGCTCAGCACCTTGACGTGCTGGATGTAAAGGTGCGGGGCTGGCAAGACCATGCAGACTCTGACCTGCTGGTAACAGCACACCGGGAAAACCGCTGGGTTCTTACCCATGATGCTGACTTCGGAGCACTGGTGTCCGGCAGGGTCACCCGTTCTACGGCATCCTCTACCTCCGTCTCAAAAACTCCGTGCCCTCTAACGTCATCGCTCACCTCCAGCAGCTACTTCTAAAAAATCCCAACCTCCCGGATCATGGCCTCGTCGTGCTGGGAGCAACCAAGCTCCGTATCCGCCGACACCTGAGAACTCCCTGACAGACCAGCAGGGCAACTCGCTGGAGACGGATTTTGTGACGCGCATTCGGTTTTGGAGGAAGGCTATCTGGGGGTTAGGCTGTCGGGGTGGTGCCGACTGGTGAGCTGCGCCAATGCGCCGCCCCGCGCTGCCGTGCTTGGAGGGGCAGCTTGTGCTGTGGGGGGAGGGTACGCAGTGGGTTCATCTGGCTTGTTCTTGCACCCCTCATGGGGAACCCGAAGCTTCCGGGCTTGAGTTCCCACGACATTCCGCTAGACTCAACCCGGTATGGAACTCAGGACGTTTATGCAAAAGCAAAATCTGGTGCTCTGGCTATTGGTGATCCTGTTGGGGAGCACGTCTCCAGCGTGGGCTTTCAAGATCGGGGTGGTGGATCTCAACCGCGCCCTCAACGAATCGGAGACGGGCATCCGCTCCCGGAACGTGCTGGAAGCGCGAGGGCGTCAGAAGCAGAAGGAGTTTCAGGCCGAGGAGGAGGAGTTGCGGGAGTTGGCGGAGAAATTGCGCAACAACCCCTTGCTCACGAAGTCGGCACGTCAGCAGAAGGAGCAGGAGTTGCAGCAACGCCAGCAGCAGTTGCAGGAGCAGGCGCGGCAGTTCGAGCAGGAGTTGCGCGGGCAGGAACGCCAGTTGACGGAGGGGATTTTCAGCGAACTCAAAGGCTCGATCCGCACGGTTTCGATCCGCGAGCAGTTCGACCTCGTGCTGGAGCGCAACGCCGCACAGGTGATCCTCTACATGAAGGAGGACACCACCGACCTCACCCAGAAGGTGATTGACCACTACAACGCCCTCAAAGCATCGGAGTGACCGTGACCAAGGACATTGAGGCGATCCGCAAGATTCTGCCGCACCGCTATCCGTTCTTGATGATTGATCGCGTGCTGGAGGTGCGCGAAGGAGAATACTGCAAGGCGGTCAAGAACGTGACCATCAACGAGCAGATTTTTCAGGGGCACTTCCCGGAGATGGCCGTGTTTCCGGGCGTGTTGCAACTGGAGGCGATGGCACAGACGAGCGCGTTCATCATTGATTCGGTGATGCCGGAAGACCACGGGCTGATGGCGTTCTATGCCGGAGTCAACAATGCGAAATTCCGCAAGCAGGTGGTGCCCGGAGACCAGTTGGTGATCGAATCCACCCTTGCCAACCGCAAGAAGCAGTTTTGGGTGTTCCACGCCAAAGCCTTCGTGGACGAGAAGGTGGTGGCGCAGGCCGAGGTCCGGCTGATGGGATCGGCATGAGCGCCTTCAGCATCGAGGAAGTCCGCAAGATCGCCAAGCTCGCATCGCTGGCACTGACCCCGGAGGAGGAGCAGGAGTTCGCCCGGCAGTTCGGCACTATCCTCGACTACTTTGAGCGGCTCAATGCGGTGGAGCTTCCGGAAAACGCAGAGGCCGCCGATCCAGTTCTCGCCCCACGGGTCCGAGAGGACCGCGCCGTTGCTTCCCCAGTGACGCCGGAACAGTTCAGCCCTTACCTGGAAAACCGCTTCTTCAAGGTGCCCCGGGTCATTGATGCGTAACCGATGCCGACCGGGACGCCACTGCCGCTCCGGCTGGGCATCCTTGGGCTGGTTCTCGGACTCCACGCCGTACTGATTCCGCTCCTGCCACAGTGGTTTCGCACTCCGCCGCTCCCAGAAAATCCCTTGCTCATCGAACTGGAACACTGGACGCCGCCTGCGCCTGTCCTGCCTGATGCCCAACCGGAACCACCGTCACAGAAGCTCACGATTCCATCACCTGCAGAGCAAACGCCCATTCCGGAACCTCCCGTTGAAGAGCTGGAAACGGAGCAACTGGAAGACCTGATTCAGGACACTCCGGCGGAACAGCTCAGCATGAAGCAACTCAAGAGTGCCTCCCCTCGATCTGAACCCCAACCTCCGGCGCCAGAACCCCAATCTGCAGAAAAATCAACGGTTCAGCAAGCCGCCAAAGCTGAAGCGTCCACGCCCGAAGCAACTGAACCAGACCCCGATCCTGCCGAATCAGGAGAAAACTTGCTGGCGCGACTGGAGCCGCAAATGCCGAATCCGGCCTTGAGTCCGGGACAGCCCTCACTCCCGTCCAAGCCAGAGCAAGCCGAAGCTAACCCACTTGCTACCGAACCGCCCCCGCTTCCGGAGCAGTGGTTTTTGCGCGAAGGCATGACCATGCCCCCGAAACTCCCGGAACTCTCCGGGGCGCTTCAAGCTGGAGGGGAATTGCCCAAGCCCGCAGATCCGGGGCTTTCCCCAAACCGCAAATCCGCCATTCCCCCGCCTCCGGGCACGGGAGACTCCGGACGGCCCGGCGGGGGCTTCTTCACGCTCAACTCCTACAACTGGCCCTACGAGTCGTACATGGGCCGCTGGGCAAAGACGCTGCGCTACACCTGGAGCAACAACCCACCACTGGATTACGCACGCGGCCTGCGTCCGCAGGGGGGCGACGTCTTCGTGCTGGTGCGCGTGTCCCGCTCCGGCACTCTGGAATCCTACGAAGTCACCAACGTCGTTCTTGCCTCGCCGGAGATGGAAGCGTCCGTGATCTCCGCCCTGCTGGCATCCGGGCAACTGTCTGCGCTGCCGGAGGATTTCGTGGAGGACGAACTGGTGGTTCACTTCCGCTTCATCTACCCTCCCCTGCGTTGAATCCGGGGGGAATCGCCTTGTGAGGCGGAGAGCCGCTTGGTAGCCTGCTTGCTGGAATCCCGATACGGGAACTCTCGGTACACGCACTCCAAAACCTTACGAAAACAACACCCTCGCTCCCTCCGCATGACCGGACAACAGAAACGCTACCTGCGCGGACTCGCCCACGCCCTCAAACCCGTGGTTAACATTGGCAAATCCGGACTCACGGACGAGGCGTTCAAGCAGATTGGGGCCCGCTTGCTCACCAACGAATTGATCAAGGTCAAAGTGATGGAAAACAGCCCTCTCTCCCAGAAGGAATGTGCCGACAAGCTCGATGGACACAAGGAGGTTGCGGTGGTGCAGGTGATCGGCAAGACGCTCCTCCTCTACCGCACCCATCCAGAAGAACCGGTGATCACGCTACCGGGGGAGTGACTGCCATCGGCCAAGACTGAAAAGCCGGATGCACGTTGAACACCTTGCGCTCCAAGAAGACGGACACTGGATGCTGACCGATTTGACACCCCAACGGGAATCCTCCGCCTGGAATTGGTGCAGGCCGAACTCACGCTGGACGAGATTTACGAAAAAGTGAACTTCCCGGAGCTACAAAAAACCGCATGAGCAAGACCTTCTACATCACCACCCCGATTTATTATGTCAACAGCCACCCGCACATTGGGCACGCCTACACGACGATTGCCACAGATGTGTTCACGCGCTATCGGCGGCTGTTTGGTGAGGAGGCGTATTTTCTGACGGGGACGGACGAGCACGGGCAGAAGATCGCAGAATCGGCAGCACAGGCCGGAATTGACCCGCAGGAGTTCGTGAACCGTATGGCAGGCGAGTTCCGGGAGATGTGGCCCCCCCTGCACATTGCGCACGATCAGTTCATCCGCACGACCGATCCGGAACACAAATCCCGGGTGCAGGCGGTGCTTCAGAAAATCCACAATCAGGGTGAAATCTACCTCAAGGAGTACGAGGGGTTGTACTGCGTCGGTTGCGAACGTTTTCTGGACGAGTCGGAACTGACACCGGAGGGAGATTGCCCGGATCACCAAAAACCGCCCCAGCCACACAAGGAACGGAACTACTTCTTCCGGATGAGTGCCTATCAGGAGTGGCTGGTGCAGTTGCTGGAAGGCAATCCCGAACTGGTGTACCCCGGACGCTACCGCAACGAACTGCTCCGTTTCTTGGAAGCTCCCCTGCAAGACCTCTGCATCTCGCGTCCGAAAAGCCGCCTGAGTTGGGGGATCAAGTTGCCCTTCGACCGCGATTTTGTCACCTATGTTTGGTTTGATGCGTTACTCAACTACCCCAACGCCCTTGGCTGGCCGGATGCCCCGCGCTACCAAAAGTTCTGGCCGCACTGCCACCACATCATCGGCAAGGACATCCTCAAGACGCACGGCATCTACTGGCCGTGCATGCTCAAATCGGCGGGGATTCCCATGTTTAAGAAACTCGTTGTCCACGGACACTGGGTGATCGGCGGCAGCAAGATGAGTAAATCGCTGGGCAATGTCGTCAGCCCACTGGACATGAAGGCGCGTTTAGGGGTGGACGCACTACGCTACTTCCTGCTCCGCGAAATGAGCTTTGGGGAGGACGCGAACTTCACGGAAGCACTCGCGCTCGCCCGCTACAACGGTGACCTCGCCAACAACCTCGGCAACCTCATCAGCCGCTCAATCACACTCTCCCGCAGGAATTTTGACGGGCAGGTGCCTCCGTGTGGAGAACTGACGGAGTTGGAAACCAACTTGCGGCGTGAGTTCACAGAAGGCGTGGGGCGGGTCCAGGAACTGGTGCTGGTCTTCCAGCCGCATCGTGCACTTGAGTTGGTGACACAACTCAGTAGCGCGGTCAACAAGTACATTGACGAACACAAGCCGTGGAAACTGGCGAAGGAACCGGAACAGCACGAACTCCTCGGAACCGTGCTGTACACCGCATTGGATTCCACCCGCATCCTTGTGGGGCTGCTTCAGCCGGTGATGCCGGAGAAGATGGCGGAGGCACAGCGGCTGTTTGGGATGTCCGAGCAGCCGCTTGCGTTTGAGCAGCTTGTTCCCGGAGCGCTGGAGTCGGGAACTCCACTCCCGGAGCCAGCTCCGCTTTTTCCCAAGTTGCAGATGCCCCCGACGGAACCTGCGCCCAAGCCGGTGAAAAAACAGCAGCCCAAACCTGCTCCGAAACAGCAGGCAGACGCAGTGACTTCCGGAAACGGAATTGGCATGGAGACCTTCCAGCAAATCAGGTTGAAGGTCGGAATCGTTCGGAAATGCCGCCGCGTGGAGAAATCAGACAAGCTGCTGGTCTCGCAGATTGACCTCGGCGAGGGTCGGTTGCGCAGCATCGTCTCCGGAGTGGCGGAGTTCTACACACCGGAACAGATGGTCGGCAAGCGCGTAGTGGTTGTGGCGAATCTCAAGCCCGTGAAACTGCGTGGGGAGCTTTCGGAGGGCATGCTCCTCGCGTTGGACGACGGCACCACGATCACGGTACTGGAAGCGGCGAAAACCACCGCTCCCGGAACTCCCATCCGCTGAGTGTCCTGAAATTGAAGGTGCGTGGAGAAAACGATTCTGATCACAGGGGCCAACCGGGGTCTTGGGCTTGAGTTGACCCGTCAGTATCTCACTACGGATGCCGGGTTGTCGCAAGTTGCAGAAATCCGGGAACCACGGATGGATTGTTGGACTTGAAGCATGAATACCGCGACCAGCTTGAAGTTCTAAAACTGGAGGTCGCCAGTCAAGAGCAGCTAAGCCACTTGGAGGCTTCCCTCGGGGGCGCCCGATTGATGGGCTCTACTGCAACGCCGGAGTCTCAGACCCCAGAGCATTGCAGTTGGAAACGTTGGAAACCGAGCAATGAGAGGAGGTTTTTAGGAGGACAGGCACCAGCCCTCAAGAGGGACTATCCGGCACCAATTGACTTCCCTTTGGCCGCGCACCTTCAGTATCGTGACAGGCCACCCGTTTGTTTTGCTTTTGTGACCCTCAAGGAGCAACCCGCGATTTGATTCCCCATGTCCGAGACCCGCACACCTCCGTTTGACGAAACCCGCCGGCTACTCGATGAGTTGACGCAGGTGCTGGGGCCTCTCGCTCCACTGGAGTCGTGGCAGACGGAGTTGGGGGCCATGGAGCAGCGCCTGTCCGAAGCCGTGGTGCGCATCGCAGTGGCCGGAACGGTCAAGTCCGGGAAATCCACGCTGGTCAACGCCCTGCTGGGTGAGGACTTGCTGCGGCGTGGTGCGGGAGTGCTGACGGCGGCGCTGACGCGGGTGCGTTGGGGCAAACGCGCCGAGGCGAAATTGCGAATCAAACCCCGGACGCAGGTTCACGCGGAGGTGCGGCAAGCAGCGGAGTGGTTGGCACAGGTTTCCGGACGGTCGTTGCCGGGAGACTTGGCATTGAGCCGGGCTCGGGACCGCAAAGCCTTGCAGGTGCTGGTGGACGATCCGCAGGTGCTGCGGCGTGTGGGTGCTTCGGGATTGCGGGAAAACCTGCGGCGGTTGCAAGCCTTTCTGGAGGGCTACGAGTCTGCGAAACCACACCTGAAAAAGGACAGTGCAACGATCACGTTCAGGGGGAGTGAGCTTTCCAGACACCGCGCATGGGTAACACAAGACCGCCTCGCGGTGTATCTGGAGGACGTGCTGCTTCAGATTCCCAGCCTGCCGCATCCACAACTGGAACTCGCCGATTGTCAGGGCAGCGATTCCCCCAACCCCCTGCACTTCGCACGCATTCAGGAATACTTGGCGAGTTGCACAGGAGTGGTGTATGTGGTCAGTTCACGGACGGGCATCCGGGAGTCGGACTTGCGGTTGCTGGAAACGCTGCGGCGGCTGGAGTTGCTGTCGCGGACGCTGTTTGTGGTGAACCTCGATCTCAGCGAACACGAGTCGCTGGAGGACCGCGACCGTGTTCTGTTGCAAATCCGGGAGCAGTTGCTGCCATGGACCGTGCAGTCCGAGTCACTGGCCGTGTCCGCCCTGCTGGAACTGCTGAGCCGGGAATCCGGAACCGACACAGAGGCCGAGTGCTTGCGAGTGGACCTCTGGCGAAAAACCTCACCGCTGATTCCAGATCACGAGACACAGTGGTCCGTGCTGCAAGTGCGAGTGCGGGAGATGGCGGAGCAGCAGGAACTCGCCGATTTGCAAGCAATTGAAACCGAACGCTGGACGCGTCTGGTGCAAGGACTGAGTGCACTCGTGCAGCCGGAGGGGGCATTCTCGGAAGCGGCAGCTCCAGATTTTTCCAGAGAGCACGAGTTGGCGATTCAGCAGTTGCCCAACGCGCTGGACGCTGCATTTGCAGGGGTGCTGACCCTATGGCAGGAGGGCATTCGGAAGCAGGTTCGGCAGCTTTTCGACGAGCCCCCCTTGGCGCTTTCCGGATGCTTGGAGGATTTTGTGCGGGATTATCGCTTGCCGACCGAGAGCCGTGGGGTTGACCCCAAGGACGTGGTGTTGGGTCCGCAGATGGCGCTTTGGTATCAGGATTTGCGACAGCGGCTGCTGCGCTTTGTCACGGAGGAACTGAACGCAGACCTGCTGCGCGAAATCCGCAGGCTGGAGGTGCGGCTGCTGGAGGACACGCGCAAGCTCTGCACCCCCTTCCTCGTCATGCTCAGGGAACTTCAGAGGCATCGTGGTGACGAAGAAACGGCGGAGCGGTCAAGTTTGCGGCTGGCTGCGTTGACACGCTTTCCGGATCAACCGCTGGTGTCCTTCACCACCACCCTCGATTTCCGGGCCTCGGAACGTTTGCAGGGGGTGCTCTTATGGGGCAAGACGCTGGTGTCGCGGCAACTGCGCCAGTGGCAGGGAAGCACCGAGGGGGATTCTGGGGATTCCTTCACGGAAGCGGTGGAGGAGCAACTGCGCCGCAATGCATTGACAAGCCTCCGATTTGACATCCAGAACTATCAGGAAAACCTCATCCACCTGCACCTGCTGGGGGGTTTGCAGCGTATTCAAGAGGGGGTGCGTGGAGAGGTTTCCGAACTGGCCGGAGGGGCGCTGCGCAAGCTGGGCGGACAAGGTGACAGTGCTCGCATCCGGACTGGCGAAGAGGTCCGCGCCGCACAGATTCACACAGCACTACAAGCCTTGCTGGGTGCCCAATCGCATGAAGCGAGCGCAAGCTGATGGGCGGAAAATCGTCTCTGCCGGAAGCGTGGCTGACGCGGGAGAAACAGCAACTGCACGACCGCTGGGTCGCTAGAGCCGAAATCCACAGCCGCCGGGTCTTGGAGGCGTTTCTGGAGGTGCCTCGCGAACTTTTCGTTCCGGTGGCGATGCAGACCGAATCGTATGTGGATTATCCGTTGCCGATTGGCGCAGGGCAGACGATTTCGCAGCCCACCACGGTGATGCTGATGCTGGATTTGCTGGACCCGCAGTCCGGAGACCGTGTGTTGGAGATTGGAGCGGGAAGCGGCTACAATGCCGCCTTGCTGGCACGTCTCGCCAAGGAGGTGGTCACGGTCGAGCGGCACGAGGTCCTGGCGAAGCAGGCGGAGACGTTACTCCAGCGTGCAGGTTCCCGCAACATCCGGATGCTGTGCGGCGACGGCAAGCTGGGCGCACCGGACCACGCACCGTTCGACCGCATCATCATCACCGCTGCCGCTCATGTTGTGCCGCAGCCCCTGCTTGATCAACTCGCTCCCGGAGGCACCCTCGTTGCTCCCGTGGGCGAAACCCACGGCTGCTGGATGACCCGCATTTGCAAGAACCCGCAGGGCACTCTGGAGCGGAGCCGCCACGGTCGGTTTTCCTTTGTTCCACTGGTCTGAACGCCTTGAGACCACCAAGCCTTTATTCTTTCCAGAATTTCCATGATCCGTTGTTTTTTTGATGTCGATGGAGTGCTGCTCGATTTTGAGGGCAGCTACCTGAAGGCCGTGAGCCACTACTTCAATCTGGAACTCCCGAAGGGCTATCAGACGAACTCGTGGTTCTTCAAGGATCTGCTCACGGAGGAGCAAATGCATGAAGGCTGGCGCTATTTCCTGAAAAGCCAGCACTTCGAGCAGATGGAGCCGCTGGTCAATCCCGCCCAATTCAACAACACCTTTGGGGCATATCCCGTGCATTTCGTGACGAACATTCCGCCGGACTGCCTTGAACGGCGCTGCGGGAATCTGCGAAACGTTGGGTTCCAGTTTGCATCGGCGCACTGCGGCGGGTTCATTGTGTACCAAGGGCATCCCTCGCCCACCAAGGCCGAGGTGATCACAGAACTGATGGAGGAAGGGGAAGCGGTGCTGTTTGTGGACGACCACCCCGACAACTGCCTCAATGTCCGGGAGGCGTTCCCGGAGTCGGAGGTCTGGTTGATGAGTAGACCCTTCAACCACGAGTTCGAGCATCCCGAAGTGATACGGGCGCAGACTTGGGAGGACGTTTTTACACAGTCCCGGTTGCTGCAAACCACCGTGTTGCATCCCTGATCCTGATCCGGAAGCCCGGACCCTTTCCAATCACCCATGCGGATTCATCGCCAAGGACATCGAAGGTTGTTTGTTGCGCTGACCGTGCTGTTGCTCGTGCTCTCCGGAGAGTTACGGGCACAGCAGGCGGCAGGCGCCGGCCTGCTGCGGCTCGGTTTTTTGGAACTTGCCACCTACACCTTCCGTCAACCGACCAACCACCCGTTTTACCAGATGACCGGCAACAGTCGCTTCAAGGGGGGGCTGGGCTACTTTGGCCTGACAATGGCCGACCTCAATTCGCTTTACCCTCCGCCCAACTCTGTGGCCAGCAGCGCCGATGGGCACGATGCCAAAAGCAGTGCCCTCAGTCAGGTATTCCGCTACCTCCCCACCTTCTCGCTTGAATACATCATGCCCATGCCCGAACCGCTGGGGTTCATGTCGTGGAGCGCGTGCTACATCTACACCAACACTTGGCTGACCGATTTGGATGGGAGGAACTCCTCAGCCAAGCGGCTGTCTTCATACAAGACTCCGCTGATCCGGATGTCGAACCACTTTCATATCGCCACCTTGACGGCCTACCCGACAGGACAGCCCCAACCCAATGGCATCAACCCCTACATCGGCTTCGGGTTCGGCTATGTTGAAAGCACGATCCGCTATGGGTTCCGTGGTATCAATCCCGCCGATTCCGAATTTTCAGGTGTCTCCCATCTCTCCACCAAGAGTGCGATGTCTGCATCTTCGGGGTTTGTGACCATGCAGCGCATCGGACTGGCCGCCTCCGGAGACACCTATGGATTTTCGCTGGAGTTCTTGTTCATGGGATCAAACGGATTCATCAAAAACCCGTTTCGGGGTGGGTCGGTTTCCGGGATCAGCAGTAGCACCTACGACCAACTCGTCAGTGCGTACAACAACTCCGGCATCGCCACGAAAACCTCCGCAGGCATGCACGGGGCCATGATGCGTGCCTCGGTGCTGTACAGCTTCTTCTAGGTGGACGATCCTTCCGTCAACCGCAGTACCTCGCCCACGAGGTAGAACGACCCGGTGATCACGAGCGGGTCCTCCAGCTGCTGCCCCGCTTGGGCCAAGGCTGCGTTCAAATCCGGAAATCCCTCAACAGGAGAATCCTCCCCCGCCTCCCTTTGAGAGAAAGGGGGAGACGCCTTGGGGAGCTCGGGATTGCTGAGGAATTGCACCAGCACTTCCGGAGTCGCAGTGCGTGGCGATGGGATGGGCACCACCAGTGTTTGCTGTGCTTGTCCAACAAGCGTTTGCAGTGGAACGTGCACGGCATCCACGAGCTTGTCCGATGCCATTCCCACAATCAGGGTGTATCCGGAAATCTTCCACTGCTGAAGCTGGTTGGCCAGCGCCCCAAGGCTGTCCGGATTGTGACCGCCGTCGAGGACGACTTCCGCAAACCGCCAATTTCCGAGTTGCACGGACTTCCTATGATCCAGACGTCCGGGCAGACGCGTGTTCCAAATCGCATCAACGCGAGACGAACGGACCGCCGTGCCTTTCGGAAACAACAATTCCAGTGCGAGCAGGCTTATCCGGAAACACTCCAACCAGGGCGGGGATGGTGCTTTTCCGGGCAGGGCGAGCCTATCCCCGTCCGGCCAGTGGAGGCTTGATAGTCCATCGGTTTCAGTCAACGGAAGCGTGGTGGTGCAGGTGAGGGAAACGTCAAGTATTTGGCATTCGTGTTCCAACCACGGCATCAGTTCTGGAGCTTGTTCGGCAGACACCAGTGGAACTCCAGGACGGGTGATGCCGAGTTTTTCCGCTGCGATTTGTTCCAGCGTGTCTCCCAGCACGGCTTGGTGATCCAGCCCAACGCGGGTGAGGAGGGTGAGTGCCTTGTCGGTCACGTTCGTGGAGTCGGCACGTCCACCAATACCGGTTTCCAGCACCACCCACTGGCAGCCTGCGTCCTGAAACGCAAGCAAGGCGGTGGCGGTGAGAAGATCGAAGTAGGAGAGGTAGGGTGCATCCCCGTAGGATTCGGAGAGGTCCAGCACCGTTTCGGCGTGGCGGGCGAAGGATTCCTGCGCAACCCACTCGCCATCAAGGGTAATGCGTTCCCGGATGTCTTCAAGGTGCGGGGAGGTGTAGCAGCCGGTGCGGAAGCCCTCATGCTGGAGCAACCAAGCGGTCATGGTCGAGGTCAGCCCCTTGCCGTTGGTTCCGGCGACATGCACGACCTGAAAAGCCTGCTCCGGATGCCCAAGGTCATGGAGTAGGGTCTTGATGCCCTCCAGCTTGCTGAGGTCGCGGGGAGCGGCGGTGCTCTCGAAACTGCCCCGGTGTTCAAGACGCTCAAGAACGCAGGCGTAGCTCAAGAGGTCTTTAGGTTGAACCCGTGACCGTAACCGTGGCGTCCGTGTTCACGCGAGGTTATTGCTGCATGTGTCGGAACAGGGGCTGTTCCGCATTCAGGAGCAGGGTGGTGCCCTCCTTGAGGGAGGCGCGGTAAACGTCCTGAGAGCGCAGGAACGAGAAGAATTCTGGATCGCGGTTGTAGGCGTCAGCGTAGATTTTCGTGGCATCGGCATCGGCATGACCCCGAATTTTCTCGGATTCCTGCCGGGCCTTGGCGAGCAGGGTGATGCGCTCGCGGTCGGCCTCGGAGCGGATTTCAAGGGCTCTCTCCTCGCCTTCAGAGCGGTAGAGCTTGGCCTGCCGCTTGCGCTCGGCCTCCATGCGTCCGAAGACGGCAAGGCTGTTTGAGGATGGAAGATCTGCCCGCTTCACACGCACGTCCTGCACGTCTATCCCAAAAGATTTCGCATTTTCC
Source organism: Deltaproteobacteria bacterium (assembly GCA_002726945.1). Classification (GTDB taxonomy): domain Bacteria; phylum SAR324; class SAR324; order SAR324; family NAC60-12; genus UBA8110. The sequence goes on from PBTB01000108.1 coordinate 13,024, forward strand.
CGCGAGCGTTCCGTGATGAGTTTCCGGATTTCCTTGCGGTTTCCAGAAACGATTTCCACCAGCGTGTACTGTCCCAACACCTCACGGGTTTGCGAGTAAATGATGTCATCAAGCCGTGCTTGGGCCATCTCGATGTTCTTGACGGTTTCGTAGAACTTGAGCGGTTCGGCCACACGCCATTTCGCGTAGGTGTCCACCACCATCTCCTTCTTGTCCTTCGTGAACACCGATCCCGGATCGGCATCGTAGTTGAGCAGCCGGTTGTCCACGAAGTACACCCGCGTGACAAAGGGAAGCTTGAACCGGAGTCCGGGGTCAAGGTGGACCACAACCGGATCACCAAGCCGGATTTTGATGGCGTACTGCGTCTTGTCCACCACAAAGGTGGCGAGGTAAAACACGGCGGCGGCAACGAAGCCGAGTGCGAGGATTCCGTTGACGGAACCGGAGCGGAGAGTTTCCAGAAGCTTCATGGGATTACGAAGTGGTCAGTCAGTGGATGGTCTTGAAAGGCTTGACGATTCCCTTGCAGTATTGAGAATGGAGGTCTTGAAGTCAAGTTGAAACCTTCACAAGGACATCCATGTTGCGTTCCCGCTCCCCCCGCATCCAAGAGCAACTGCTGGCGTTGGCCTTGCGCCAGATTGAGAAGATGCTCAAGGAGATGCAGAAGGAGGGGAAGGAACTCACCCGCCTGAAGCTCAAGCGCTTTCAGAAAACCCACCACATCGACTGCACTTGCGAGCGGTGCACAACCGCGAAAGCCAAGCACGATCCTCGTCTGCGCGGCTTGCTGGAGGACGGATTCAAGGTCTATGTCGAAGGCGACAAGGCGTCCTGACGACACTGCCGAACATTCCCACACACTTCCGGGTGGAGTGCGGCGGTGCCGAAGTGCTAAAGCAATCGGCACCGCTGGTGGTGGCAAACATGATCCTTGCCGAACTGCGCTTGGTGCTTCCGGACTTGGTGCACCTCACCACTCCCGGCGGCACCTTGATTTGCAGCGGCTTGCTCAATGGACAACTTCCGGAGTGGAAAGCCGAACTTGCCGAACAGGACTTTCAGGCTATTGCCGAAGCCGAACAGGAGGGCTGGGCGGCGGTGATGTTCCAGCACCTCACAAAATGACCGATACTCCAAACGTGACCGATGCGTTTGATTTTCATTCCCGATAGCCAGTTGCTATCGGGATTCATAATAGACCTTATCGCAAATAGTTCAAATGACTGAAATTCGTGAACTGAACTCACGTGCATCAGGCGATGTCCCTCGTTGGAGTCGCACTCCTCCTCTCCTTCGTCCTCCCCGACACTCCCCACACCCAGCAGCGGGCGTCGGGCAAACCCCGACTCATCAGGGAAGCCGTCACGGGCTGCTACCTGGCTCTGCTGATCGGCAACAACGACGAGCTGCTTCCAGTAGTGCGTCCATCGCTGATTTTTTCGGGTGACCCTGAGAGCCTGTCCGGCAAAAAGTCTCACTTTTACTGCACTCCGACTCAACAACTGGCCCCAGAAATGTCTTGGTGTCATGACCCCCAATCAGTTATTCTGGGATTGAACCGCCTGTTGCATACGAGCTCGAGAGTCATGACATCCGTTAAATGAATTCTGTCACCCCTTTGGAGAACTGTTTGGGCAGCACAAAACCCGACTTGGATGCAGGTGTCACGGCAATTCATCTTGATGCCCTCGGGGGGATCGCCGGGGATATGTTCTCTGCGGCTCTACTTGATATTCTTCCAGATCTTTGGGCACACTGTAAAAAAGCCATCATGGCAATGGATTTAAGCCGTGACGTGTCCTGTGATTTTCACCCTCACACCGATGGAACCCTGAACGGCACACGTTTGGTTGTGAAGCACGGTCAAGCGGCCCACCGGACGCATACTCCCTGGAGCGATATCCACACCCGGATTTCCCAGGCCGAACTGGAGGAAGAAGTGCGGCGTGGGGCACTTGGAATATTCACCACCTTGGCACAAGCGGAAGCAAGGGTTCATGGGATTCAAGAGGAGAACGTTGTCTTCCATGAAGTTGGATCCATCGATTCCATCATCGACATCCTGTCTGCTGCGGCAATCATCGGCACCCTGGGATCCTGCCATTGGAGCATTGGGGCATTACCCAGGGGACGTGGTGAGGTGGAGACGGCACATGGGAGACTTCCCCTGCCTGCACCAGCCACTTTGGAACTCCTGCAGGGATTTTCATTTTATGACGATGGAGAGGTGGGCGAACGAGTCACTCCAACCGGGGCTGCCATTCTCAATTACTTGGATGAAACCCATGAACTCAGCCAGGCACCAGACACCACCGTACGGAGACTGCTCGGTTCCGGACTTGGTTTCGGCACCCGTAAACTGCAGGGCAAAAGCAACGTCTTGCGGGCAACCCTCTATGGAGCATCACTTCCACTGCCCAAGGGGGATCAGGTGGTTGTGTTGCGTTGTGAAATTGATGACCAAACCTCTGAAGATCTGGCTGTTGCCCTCAATCACCTCCGTGCCCTGGAGAGCGTTCTGGATGTCGTACAATGGCCTGTGTATGCAAAAAAAGGCAGGTTGGCAACCGCCCTGCAGGTATTGGTGACTCCGGAATCGGCAGAACGGGTGATGCAGGAAATCTTCAATGAGACGAGCACCTTGGGCATCCGGCATCGAACCGAATCACGCAGAATACTGGCCCGTGCCCCCTTGGAGGTGGACGGAATGCAGGTTAAAGTGGCAGAGCGACCTGCCGGTCCAACCGCAAAAATCGAGATGGATGACCTGACCCAAACCAGGGGGCTTGCTGCCCGCCGGAAGCAACGCACAAAAGTGGAAACCGCTGCATTGCAAACCCGGGATGACCACTGATTTTGCAAACGGATTCACTTCCAAATCAGACATCTTGGCAGAAGTGCTGAAAGGCTGCGGAAAGTTGACCATCGCCGTTTCAGGCGGAGTGGATTCCATGACCCTTTCCTGCTTTGCACACCGCACCTTGGGCCGGAAGGCAGTGCAGATGGTTCATGCCCTCTCTCCTGCGGTGCCGAGGGCTGCAACTGCACGAGTCAATGTCCAGGCAAAGCACGAGGGCTGGAGGCTGAAAGTGGTGGATGCAGGTGAGTTTGCTGATGAAAGATACCGCGCCAACCCGCTGAACCGTTGTTTTTTCTGTAAAGCGAACCTCTATCAAACCCTCGCCCGTTTATCGGAAGGCGCCATCCTTTCCGGAACCAATTGCGATGATCTTGGCGACTTCCGGCCCGGACTGCAGGCCGCCGCGGAACATCATGTGCGCCACCCGTATGTTGAAGCAGGATTTGCCAAAGCAGATGTGCGTGTATTGGCAAAACACATGGGACTGGAGGAAATCGCGGAATTGCCCTCATCCCCCTGCCTGGCCAGTCGTGTGGAAACCGGGATTCGCATTGAGTCCAATAACCTCAAAGGCATTGACGCCGTGGAGAGTTGGATCCTCAAAAAACTGGCACCGGAAACTGTGCGCTGCCGGGTGCGCAGCAGTGGATTGGCAGTGGAACTGGATCCCCAAACCCTTGCCAGCCTCACGGAGCACCAAAAGACCGGATTGGCCCGTGAAGTCCGCAGGATTTATGGCAGACACGCAGCTCTGGAAGTGAACCTTGAGACCTACCGGCAGGGCAGCGCCTTTGTGAACCCGGCGCCAGGGGGAACTCGGTGACGGCAAGCGAAATCAAACTGGATTTTCAGCGCCAGGAACGTATCGGGTTTGGAGAGGCTGCCTTGTGTGCGCAAAAGACGGTGCTCCAGATTGAGGCAATTTTGGCAGAAGCCGAAAAGCAGAACACTCCATTTCTGTTGACTCGGCTTTCTGAAAATCAGTTCCGTGTCCTGCCCGACCACCAGCGAAAAAAACTCGATTATGACCCGGAGTCTCAAACCGCGTTCTTTCTCCATGATCCAAAAACGCTGATGCCTCCCAAGATTGCTGTCGTCACTGCGGGCACCTCCGACTCAAAGGTTGCAAGGGAAGCCCTCCGCACACTGGAATTCAACGGACTTGCTGCGACCAGGATTTTTGATGTTGGGGTCGCTGGACTATGGCGGCTGCTGGAACGAGTCGAGGAGATTCGGAAGCATCCAATCATCATTGCCGCCGCCGGTATGGATGCCGCCATGCCAAGTGTACTCGGCGGACTGGTATCGGGAACCTTGATTGCGGTGCCGACTTCAACAGGTTACGGAGTTGCACTTAAGGGAGAGACGGCTTTTGCCGCGTCTCTTGCTTCCTGTGCTCCGGGGATTGTAGTTTGCAATATTGACAACGGCTATGGGGCCGCCTGCGCTGCATTGCGGATCATTTCAGCCGCAAAAATGATGACGGGTGCCTCCTAGGTCATTTTACTTTCAAGAGGGACCAGGTAAGGCCCTTCGGGAATAACCGCCACCTCAGGACTGTCGTGACGCTTGATGCTTGCGGAAACCGCATTGGTGATCCCGGAGATCGCTTCAACGCCGGTTATTGCCAAATCCTCATCATCAAGCCCTTCTGTGTACAGCTGAATTTTCCCGACCCGCATGGGTTTTAACTGCATTTCAGTCTGCCATTCGTCAATTTCAGCAAAGTCCTTGCCTCTCAGCGTTTCTAAAAATGCACTGGGGCCAAGTGCAACGAGCCGTTGCTGCGCTTGCCTGAATTCATCGGAACCCATGCCCTCTGAACAGTTGGAGGCAATGATCAGGGTACCGCCGTCTTCCAGAATATCGAGGGGGGTTACCATGCCCTTGACCGTCTGATAATAAGTCTTGTCCAACGGGTACCCAGCCGCAGAAGTCAGGATGGTCTTGAATTTCTTGCCCACCGGTATCTCGACATGACGCCGCACAAACGTGACTGCACGCAGATGGCTGGCGATGATTTCACCGAAGCAGGCAAATGCCAGATTGCGGGACTCATCAATGACCGTGTTCAGACCCAGCACTGGTCCATCCAGCATGCCAATGATTGCAAGCTGTTCCTCATGCAGAGGGTTGTGGTCCAGGTTGCAGGAACGGGCATGGGGGTCCTCCATGAAGCGGGCATTGTGGAAAGTGCGAATGGTCTCATGGTAGGCGATGCCCGGTGCAACCACTTTCCGGCCTCCGGAATAGCCCGCCATGAAGTGCGGTTCCACCAGTCCTGTGGCAATTTTGATGTCTGCCTCGACAAAGCGCCGGTCAAGCCCCACAGGCACCCCCCGGTTCTTTGTCCATCCTAACATAACGTGGTCTGCCTCGTTACGTGCGTCATGGTTCACGACCCTGACATTTTTCAGCACCCAGGGATCCCCCACAAGTTCGGACAGTTCTGCTCCAAGGTTGGGCCGGTGAAGACCGGTTGCCACCAAAACCGTTATCGCCTCGAGCTTGATTCCCGCATGGACCAGTCGTTCAATGATGGGACGCAGAAAAAGATGGTTGGGCACAGGCCGGGTAATATCACAAATCAGAATACAGGCACTGGATGCCTCCCGGCCCAGCACTTCCAGGCGGGGGACCTCAATGGGCATATTCAGGATATTGCTGATCAATTCATCGGGATCTGCAGGAATGTCAAACGGGGGTTTGCGGATCACCATGGGTCTGGCTTCCCTGGGCAGTTCGACTTTTAGCCCCGTTTTGCCGTATGCGAGTTCGATCTGCATGCTGTCTGTCTCTATGGTCTTGCTCCCAGCAGGGAATTTGGAGAAGTTATTCAGGATTAGGACACGCGATCAACCATTGCCTCCGAAATGGCGTGGGCAACACCCTAATAGCATTAGGCAAGAATTTCACCACCTTCGCAAGGAGAAGAAGGATGCCGGGAGTGCCACCCGGCCGAGGTTACCGTCCAAGAGCAGGCGCACGAGAAGGCGCAAAGGCGGGCTCTGCGGCCGGGGGCCGCGTCGGTTCACGATGAGGTTCGGGCAGCTGTCGAGTTGCGGCTCAAAAAGGGTTGGACTCCAGAGCTCATCAGTGCACGCGCCCGGTTGGAGGGACGTGCAACGGTGTGTCAGGCAACGTCCGCACCTGCTGGCAGCAGGCGTTGCAAGAGCTGCTGGCTATCGGGCTTCCAGTACGCTTCGCTCCGTTCCAGCAACCGCTCATCCCTGACGTTGGGTACATGATTACCTGAACGAGCAATACAACCTCTGGTCGTCATCTCATTTTAACCGACAAACAACACCTTCACGTTTCCCAGATCGTTGCCGAAATGCGCATAAAAGCAATCACCCGCTTTGGGAGAATGCATCACGCCGATGGAGCCGGACATGATGATTTCGCCTCTTTTTAAGGAAACATCATATTCCGCCATCTTGTTCGCCAGCCAGGCGACCGATTCCGCAGGGCTGCCCAGAACCGCAGCGCTGCACGACATATCGAGGGGCTGACCGTTTTTTTCGATCAGCAGGCCGATAGTCCTGAAATCAAGATTGGTCGCGGGAGTGAGTTTGGCTCCCAGGATGATCTTGCCTGAGGCGGCGTTGTCGCAGATGCTGTCGATAACCGACTTGCTTAACGGGGAAAATCTGCGCTCGACGATCTCAAAGGCAGGCACAACTCCTTCAGTCGCTTCAATCACCGAACCCGCAGTAACCCCAGGTCCCTTCAGGTCTTTACTCAAGATGAATGCAAGCTCGCATTCAACAGCGGGTTCGGACACCATTTCTGACATTTTTATCGGCATGTCCTGATGGCCCATCTGAACATCCATGAGGTAACCGTAATCCGGTTCGGATATGCCGCGGGCTTTTTGTACGGCGACATTTGTCAGACCGATCTTTTTACCGACTACGTGCTGCCCGGCTTTGATTCTCATTTCCAAGGCTGCCAGCTGAATCTGATAGGCGTCATCGATTGTCATGTCGGGATGGGAGGTCTCGGTAAACGGCGGAATCCTTTTCCGGTTGACATCGGCCTCAAAAATCTTCTTTGCTAATTCCCGAATGGTTTTTTCGTCCATATGCTTAACACCACTTTTGTGGACCGCTTCGCACTGCCTGATTATTCCGGGAAGGACGAAACCGCAAAATCGTTCTGTGCCCATGATCGGGCCGGAGTGATCGCCACAGAGGAAAATCAAAAATTACACAATAGCATCCGGAAAACGGCAAGTAGAATTTCGGTAGTGGATTACTCTTAAATGACAAGGTGTGCTCTGGTGGTGATGTCTCAACCTACCAAAGGAGATTAGCAATGATTCGGACCAGCCAAGTTCATCACTGCCGCGAGTGCGGCAGCGCACCCCTCGTCAAGAACGCCCACAACCGCTGCGGGAGCCAGCAGTACCTGTGCCGCGAGTGCGGGGCCAGCAAGGTGCTGCTCCCCAAGCAGCGCCACAGCGAGGAGCGCAAGGCCGAGGTGCTGCGGAGCCTACCAGGAGCGCTCCTCGCTGCGGGGACTCAGCCGCACCTTCGGCATCTCGCGCAAAACGATCACGCGGTGGCTAAAAAAAACTCCTGAGCCTGCCCGACGTGGAGGAAACCCTGTTCGCGGCCAGGGCTAAGGATGTCCTTGAGCTCGACGAGGTCTGGTCGTTCGTGCTGCTGCGCAGAAACAAGCGCTGGCTCTGGACGGTGATGTGTCGCAGGACCCGCCAGATCGTGGCCTTCGTCAAC
>PBTB01000109.1 GCA_002726945.1 Deltaproteobacteria bacterium
AGGCTAACCGCCAATCTTGTCTGTTGAAATTGCTCATCAACAGCGAAAAAAACTGAAAAAAACGATAACTCAAGAAAACCTCATACCAACCTGCTCAATGTGGGTTTAAAATTTGATAATTGCTTTATCCGAGAGTTACCCGCAGATCCCATTACGGAAAATTATCGGAGACAAGTGCAAGGAGCTTGTTATTCACTTGTTCAACCAACAGGCGTTGTTCAGCCCAAACTCATTGCTTATGCTCAGGAAGTTGCCGAATTACTGGATTTGTCACCAGAGGTTTGTGAATCAAAAGAATTTGAACAAGTCTTCGCAGGCAATCAATTATCGCCAGGAATGGAATCCTACGCGACTTGCTATGGTGGCCATCAATTTGGCAATTGGGCAGGGCAATTGGGAGATGGTCGAGCGATTAATTTGGGTGAAATTCTCAATCAGCGTGGTGAGCGTTGGGCTCTGCAGCTCAAGGGTGCAGGACCGACGCCTTATTCTCGAACGGCAGATGGTTTAGCCGTACTAAGATCATCAATACGAGAATTTCTATGCAGTGAGGCGATGGTCCACCTTGGTGTGCCGACAACACGAGCGTTAAGTCTTATTTTGACAGGAGAACTCGTTGAACGAGATATGTTTTATGATGGCAATTCCAAAATGGAACCAGGAGCAGTCGTCTGCCGGGTGGCTCCATCTTTCACACGCTTTGGTAGTTTTCAGATACTAGCGGCACTGCAGAATACAGAGTTGTTGAAACAAATGGCGGATTATACGATACGGACCGATTTTCCACATTTGGGGGAACCATCCTCATCCGTCTATCTGACATGGTTTGATGAAGTCTGCCGTAAAACAGCGGAAATGATTGCTCACTGGATGCGAGTCGGATTTGTTCATGGTGTAATGAATACAGACAATATGTCTATCCTGGGACTGACCATTGACTATGGCCCTTACGGTTGGTTGGAAGCTTATGATCCCAATTGGACTCCAAATACGACCGATGCCGGTGGTCGGAGGTATCGATTTGGCAATCAGTCTGGGATTGCCCATTGGAATCTTGCACAGTTGGCTCATGCCATTTTACCTTTGATCGGAGAATTGGAACCATTGCAACAAATACTGAATCAATACCCTTCGTATTTCGATGAAAGCTGGCTGTCGATGCTAGCGAATAAATTGGGATTAAGAGCTTTAGACGAAAAAGCAGATGATCGCTTGATTACAGAATTGTTTATGATTCTTCAATTTATCGAGACAGATATGACGATTTTTTTTCGTCAACTATCGACACTTGATGTTCATAATGCGTCACTGGATGATATGGCGAATGAAACATTGATCGCGCCTTTAATGGATGCATATTATGTCCCTGAACAACTGACGGAGGAAAACATGACCCGCATCGCTCAATGGCTGAGGGACTACTGCAGACGAGCCAGTCACGATGGTACCGCCTGGGACGAACGTCGTGTGCAGATGAATGGTGTGAATCCTAAATATGTATTACGGAACTACTTAGCACAACTGGCAATTGATCAAGCTGAAGACGGGGATGATTCGTTGGTCAACAAATTGTTAGATGTGTTACGCCATCCCTACGATGAAAAACCTGATCAAGAAGACTTCGCAGCCAAACGTCCAGAATGGGCACGTAATCGTCCTGGGTGTTCAATGTTATCTTGTAGTTCTTAAAACAGGAGTTAATCACTGGTGTTCGGGATTTTCTACCAATCAAGAAAAATGATTTTGGAATGCCCATTATCGCCTTTGCCCGGTATTTGTAACGCTCAACGATCCATAGGAAGAGCAATGCGTATAACTGGACGGCTGGAGATCTGGCGGAATATTCCGGGCAATTGGGTTCACTCATAATGAATTGATTTCATTACCATTTATTGAAATAAAAACCACACCAATGACCAATAGATCCGGAAATGGAGTCCATACCGTACATGTTGCAGAGCGCGTTGGCGTGAATCACGGTGTCACGGAACCTTCGTGACGGTCTAACGCTTCGCCGGTGGGCCAAGCACCGCATGCCCTACGGTTCCACCGGGGTCTGGACCGATTTGCATTGAGCCGTGCGCGGGCTTGTGGGTGGGATGGGATACGAGGTGAATTTGAGAATTCACAAACACTGATGAAGAAGACGCTTGGAATGGCGTTGTGGCTGTGGCTGGCAAGTGGCGGGACGCTCGCTTGGGCACAGCAGGCGGGCTTCACGCAGGAGGACCGCGAGCGCATGGTGCGCATGGAGGAACGCTCCCTCCAGATGGAGAAGCGCCTTGGGGAGTTGCACGCAGACATGAACCAGCGCTTTGAGCAGATGCAGGTTGCCACGGATCAGCGCTTCGAGCAGATGATGCTGACCCTGCAAATCATCGCCGCCGTCTTCACCGCGTTCTTTCTGGCGATGCTGGGCTACGCCTGGTGGGACCGCCGCACCATCATCCGCAAGGCCAGGGAGGACACGCTGGAGACTCTGGAACGCAACGCCGGGGCCAAGGAGTAGGCCCTCGTCGAGCAGGCTGCCGCCGAGAGCATCCGCCGCATCGAGCGCGAGGGCCGCCTCAGCGACCTGATCCTTGCCTTGCGCCAGCATGCCTCCACCCACCCCGCCTTCGCCGACGACCTCAAGGCGTTCCGCCTGCTCTGAGCCGGGCAGCATTCAGGAGCCGATGAGATTTGTCAAAGTGGCCAGGATCTCCCTTTTGCCCTCAGGATAGCGAAAAACAGAAAAGACCCATTGAGCAGAAAAAAACGGCCATCAGTGGACGTTTTGTATTGTAACTCGGAGCCGGAGTGTGGTACATCTGCAATCAATCCGGTTGTTGGAACCCATCAATCTCGTATGCCTTACCGTCTGCTTACCGTCCTTGTGCTGTCCACCCTCTTGATCTGGGGAGCGGGCCCCCTGTCCCTTGGAGCCACAATGGTCGTGGTGTGCGCTGTGGGCTGGCTCGTTTTTCAGGGGCCACGCCTGTGGTCCACATTGGAGGAACCCGCACACACCGATGGCAAGGTGGTGTCGCTGGATGCCTTCCGCAAGCAGCGGGAGCGCGAACGCAGGGCGCAGGACGATGGCTCCGGATTGCGGCAGGTGTTTGCATCACCCGTGCTGCACGAAGCCGACCTCACCGCCTCCTTGTTGCAACACCACGGCATTGCGGTCCACGTCTTCAACCGCCACAACGCGAGCATGTTGCCGATGGGCGAGATGCTGGTCAAAGTAATGGTCTCGCAAGCGGACTGGCCTCATGCCCAACGCTTGCTTGAAAATCAACCCTCCGGAATGCCTCCCGAAGATTTTTCCACGGCTTGACGCTACCGGATGTCAGCCCTGTCTCTGCACCACTTCTGCCTGTTCTACCGGGACGGACGACTGGATTCCGGCTGGATCGCAGGGACGCAGAAAAACAAACTCGTCATCCAGCCGCTTCAGGGCAAGACGCAGTTCCTTCCGCAAGCTCGGTTGCTGCACACGTGGCCTCCAGCTTCCACCTTTGCAGACACCAACTCCGCCCTTGCCGAACTGCCCTGTCAACTTGAAAAAGCGGAGTCTCACCAACAGGCTCACGATCTGGAAACCATGCACGGCCTCTGCGAAGCAGGAGCGGAATGCACGCTGGCCGAGTTGACAGAAACCTTCCTGACCGATCCGGAGGACGTTCTGGATCAAGTGGGGTTGCTGCTGGCACTGCAAGCCGACGAACGCTGGTTTCGCCGCACTCGGAGTCAGGGCTACATTCCACGCAGTGCCGAAGAGTTGACCCAACTTGATGCTCAACTTGCACGGGAACAAGCACGGGTCGAGAAAATCACTCAAATCCAAGAGTGGGTGCGACAGTTGGAAGCTGGGGAGTGGACTCCGGAAACACCTCGCAGCAAGGAGCAGGAGGGCTGGCTTGCACAACTCGTGCGACTGCTCTCCGAAGGTCAGAACGCCTCCCACTGGAAGGAGTTTTCCCCACTGCTGAGGCTTGGTTCAATCCTCGACACTCCGGAACAGCAACGGCTACGGAGATTGCTCGCGCTTGCAGGGAGTCCGGTTTCGGCAGGCAGGATGATTCTGCTGCAAGCCCAAGTGCGGGAGCGCTTTTCCCGGCCAGTGCTGGAAGCCGCCTCCGCGCTGCAAGATTTGCCGCTGCCGGATCTCCCCGCCCTGCCGGAATCGGCCTCCACCATTACCATTGATTCTGAGAAAACGCGGGATTACGATGACGCCTTCACGGTGTTGGAGTGGAGCCTCAACAGCCTGGTGCTGGCCGTTCACATCACGGACCTGGCCCACGCGATTCCTCCAGATTCACCCCTTTTCGTTGAAGCGGAGGCACGGGGCTCCTCGGTTTACACCTTGGAAGCCACCCACCCGATGCTGCCTCCAGAACTTGCGGAGGAAGCTTTTTCACTGCGGGCCGGAACGCAACGCGCCGTGTTGTCCTACCGCGTTCAGCTTTTCCGCAATGGCGCTTGGCAGCTTCAGGAAATCGTGCCACAACGGGTGAGGATTAACGAAAACCTGAGCTATGCGGAAGCGGACGAACGCATTGCAGCGGGTCAGGAATTTTGGGGCTTGCTCCACGAGTGTTGCGAGGGTTTGCTGGAGAAGCGTCTGGAAGACGGGGCGCTCAATCTGCGCAGAACCGAGTTTGAGATCGACATCTCGAACCCCGAGGCGGTGGTTATCCAACCCCTCAACCGCAACAGCCCGGCCAACCGCATCATCGAGGAATTGGCGGTGCTGGTGAACCGCGAAACCGCACGGTTCTTTCAGGAACGCAAGGTGCCGGCAATTTTCCGGACCCAAGCGCCCTATGAGGTGGTCGGCGAGGTCAAGGAGGGTGAAGAGCTTGCGCTGGAACACCTCAGCTTGGAGGCGGCACGGCTCACAACCGTTCCGGGATTGCACGCCGGACTGGCCTGCGAACCCTACATGCAGGCGACCTCGCCGATCCGGCGCTTCCCGGATTTGATCGCCCAACATCAACTACGGGCATTACTCCGTGAAGCCGATCCTCCCTTTTCCACGGAAGCACTGATGCGTTGGGCCGAGTTGTCGGAGGTGCGACAGAAGGGGTATGCACGGGCGGAGCGAGAGGTGATCCGCTACTGGAAAACGCGCTACCTGTCCCAGCACCTTGGAGGGGTCTTCAAGGCAAAAATCCGACGGCAACTGCCCAATCATGCCACAGAGTTTGAACTAGAGGCGATTGGCTACGTTTTCAAAACTTCTGGATTTTCCACGCGGGAAAAGGGCGAGCGGATACTCTTGCAGATCAACGAGCTGAGTGTGGAACCGATCCGGATAGAGGTGTCCGTTTGCGAACCCTCCCCGGATTTGGAGATTCACCAGCTTGAGGTGGAAACTCCCTCCTAGCCTTGCAGGATTTCATCCACGGCGGGCGGGACGTAAACCAAATCCTGGATGCTGATGGCCTTGCGCCCCTTGTACGCACCCTGAAAGCCCGTGAACTTGGGGATGCCGTTGGCAAGCACGTTGATGGGGTATTGGGTTTCGTGGTCCAAGTCGATCAAGTCGCCCCGCTGGAGGTTGAGGAAATCGCTGACGGACATCTTCGTTGACCCTAGCTGTGCGATCAGTTCCACATACGTCTGGTTGAGGTTCTTCTTGAAGCGGTTGCTCCAAGTGTTGTCCTTCTCGTCCTGCTCGCTTTGGAAACCCGCATTCAGGCGTGTCCGGATCGGTTCGATCATCGAGTAGGGCACGCAAATCGTGATCGACATCGGTGCGCGTCCAACCTCAACGTCAAAGGTCACAACGATGACGATTTCACTGTGGGGGACGATGGCGACAAACTGCGGGTTGATTTCGGAGCGGGTGTAGTTGATCTGCACCGGAAAGACCGGGCGCCAGGAGCTTTGCAAATCCTCCAGCCCGCTGATCACCACGCGCTTGATCATGCGGTTTTCGATTTCGGTGAAATCCCGCCCCTCTGCCTTCACCTCCAGTTCTCCAGAGCCTCCGAAAAAAAGATCAATCAGCGTGAAGACCAAGCGGGTCTCCAGCACCATGATCGCATTGCCCCGCAGTGGGGTCATCCGGAAAAGGTTCATGGAAGAAGGAACCGGCAGCGTCTTGAGGAATTCTCCGAACTTGATGAGTTCGGTGGAGCGCACGCTGATGTCCACCACCTTGCGCAGCGCGTTGGAAAGCGTGAGCCGGAAGAGCCGGACGAAGCGATCATGGATGATCTCCAGGGTCGGCATACGCCCCCGGATGATGCGGTCTTGCGCCGTCAGGTCAAAGGGCACGACCTCGGTAGGGTCGTACTCCTCATCATCCTCTTCCTCAATGCCCAGATCGTCGCTGGCGACTCCCTGAAGGAGCGCGTCAACCTCTTCTTGTGCCAGAACCGATGCCATCCTGTCTCGTTGGTTGTGGGGTTGTCAGGGTGCGTCATCCGCGTCATCTGACAAGGATGCAAGTTGCGTTCTAACCCGGCTCAGCCCCGCTGACTCATGGGAACGTAGTCTCGAATCAGGGAGCCGGTGTAGAGCTGACGCGGGCGGGCAATCTTGGTGCGCGGGTCCTCGTGCATCTCCTTCCACTGGGCAATCCAGCCCGGAACCCGGCCCAGTGCGAACATCACGGTGAACATGTTCGCCGGAATTCCAAGCGCCCGGTAGATGATGCCACTGTAGAAGTCGACATTGGGGTAGAGCTTGCGCTCCACAAAGTAGGAATCGGAGAGGGTCGCTTCTTCCAACTTGCGGGCGATGTCGAGCAGCGGATCCTGTACACCGAGGGAACTGAGCACACGGTCACAGGCGCTTTTGATGATTTTTGCTCGCGGATCGTAGTTCTTGTAAACACGATGTCCGAAGCCCATCAGCCGGAATCCGGAATCCGGATCCTTGCCGAGTTTGATGAACTTGTCCACGTCACCACCGTCGTTCTGAATCTGTGCCAGCATTTCCAGCACCGCTTGGTTTGCTCCGCCATGCAGTGGTCCCCAGAGGGCGAGGATGCCGGAAGCGACCGAGGCGTAAACATTGGCCATCGAACTGCCGACAACGCGCACCGTTGAGGTACTGCAATTCTGCTCATGGTCCGCGTGGAGGATGAGCAGGAGTTCCAAGGCGCGCGCCACATCCGGGTGAATCTCGTAAGGCTCAGCGGGCACCGCGAACATCATGTTGAGAAAGTTTGGGACGTAGGCCAGAGAGTCCGTCGGATAGATGAACGGTTGCCCAATGGTCTTCTTGTAGGAGAACGCGGCGATTGTCCGGATCTTCGCCAGCAGTCGAGCGCCGTTGATGTCCAGATTCTCCACCGACGCCTTTCCGGAGGCCTCCGAATAGTACGCCGACAGCGAGGCCACCATCGCCGAGAGGATCACCATCGGGTGCGCCGATTTCGAGAATCCACCAAAGACCTGCTTCAGACCCTCGTGAATCAGCGAGTGCTGGGAGAGCAGTTTCGAGAAGCTGGCAAGCTGCTCCTGCGTGGGCAGTTCCCCGTAAATCAACAGGTAGGAGACCTCGACAAAAGAGGAGTGTTCGGCAAGCTGCTCGATGGGGTAGCCTCGGTAACGCAGAATACCCTTTTCCCCGTCGAGGAACGTGACCGCACTGGTGCAGGAGCCGGTGTTCATGAAACCCGTGTCCAGCGTGATGTAACCGGTTTGGGCACGGAGCTTGGAAATATCGACGGCTTTTTCGTCTTCGGTTCCCGTCAGCAGGGGAAGCTCAATGGACTGATCCGGGAGTTGGAGGATGGCGGTTTCAGGCATGGCGAGTGTCCGGAAGCGGGTTGCATGAATTTGCGCTGAAGCCACCAAGGTCAAAGCCCCCGGTGCCAGCGTTCGAGTTGGGCCAGCACAGCCTTTTGGGCATGGAGGCGGTTTTCGGTCTGATCGAGGACGATAGAGTTCGCCCCCTCCAGCACCTCTTCCGTGATCTCCCGGCCACGTTCGGCAGGCAGGCAGTGCATCACCTTGACCCCCTGAGCAGCACACTCTAACAGATTTTGGTTGATTTGGAAATCCTGAAGCAACTGCCCGCGCTGACGGGCCTGCTCCTTCTCACCCATGCTGGCCCAGACATCGGTGTAGAGGATTTGTGCATCGGCAACCGCTTCACGAGCATCGTGACAAACGCGCACCTGCGAGACTCCGCAATCCTGAGTGGCTTTCACCAAAGCAGCCTCGGGTTGGGTTTCCGGAGCAGTGCCAATCCGCAGATCGAGGGGAATTCGACAAGCGAGGTTGAGCCAGGAATTGGTGACGTTGTTGCCGTCCCCAAGGTAGGCGATACGCAGGTTTTCAAGCTGCCCAAGGTGCTCCTGAATCGTGAGCGCGTCTGCAAGGATTTGGCACGGATGGCTGAAATCAGTGAGCATGTTCACCATTGGAACTTCGGTGTGTTCCGCAAGGGCCACCACCATTTCATGCGCGAAAGTGCGGATGAGGATACCATCCACATAGCGCGAAAGCACCTTGGCGACGTCCCGTACCGACTCCCGTTCACCAATCTTGAAATCCTGCTCAGTCAGTATCATGGAGTTGCCCCCAAGTTGGTGAATGCCAACCTCAAAGGAAACGCGGGTACGCAGGGAAGGCTTGTGGAAGAACAGCGCGTAGCTGCGGCCTTCAAGAAGCTTCGGGCAAGCCCCAGCTTTGGTTTTGCGTTTGAGGCTTTGAGCGAGTGTCAGAGCATCAAGGATTTCGTCTCTAGACCAATCAAGCAGGGAAAGCAGGTGGCGTGGCATGGAAATTTTCTGGGCAAATTCACAGGGTGCAAAAACCCGTGGTGAGGGTCAAGGCAGAATCGCTGACACGCCGAGTCGCTCCACCGCAAGCTGATACACTCGCGGAGCGGGCTTGAATACACCAACTTCCTCAACCAAGAGCACCACGTTCAGCAGGTCGTTCAACTGGCTGTTGCGGACTCCGGAGGCGAGCATTTCCACAGTCCCGTTGGAAAGGAGCGCTGTGCCGCGTCCACTTCCTGTTGAAGAAATAGTCACCGTCGCCTCCAAGCGTGGAAGCGTTCCAGGCAGTTTAGCACAGTTTGCGGTGCGTGGTGCTTGCGCCAGACTCCAGCCGTGAGTTTGTTCGCCTCGGCGAGGGTCGGGTAGGAGTGGATGGTGCCGAGGATTTTTTTGAGGCCGAGACCGTGCTTCATGGCAAGGACAAACTCGGCGAGCAGGTCTCCGGCGTGGGAACTGCAGATGGTCGCGCCGAGGATGCGGTCCTTTGCAGGCGGGGTCAGCACCTTGACGATTCCGTAGTTGCTGCGGTCGGTGATCGCCCGGTCGAGGTCGTCCATGCCGTAGCGCGTTACCTCGTGTGGAACTCCTTGGGCTTGGGCCTCCTCCTCACTGAGGCCGACGCGGGCCACCTCCGGATCGGTGTAGGTACACCACGGCACCACCGAGTAGTCCACTGCGAATTTCTTGAGCGGGGAGAAGAGGGCGTTGACGGCAGCAAACCATGCCTGATGCCCTGCCATGTGGGTGAACTGATAGGGGCTGGCGACATCCCCACATGCAAAAACATTCGGAATGCTGGAGCGCAGGAAGCGGTCCACCTTGATGGTGCCGTTGGGATTGAGGGCCACCCCCAGTTCCTCCAGCCCAAATCCAGCGGTGTTCGCCTTGCGTCCGGTGGCGACCAACAGGTGGTCGGCTTCAACGGCCTGCTCGCGGCCCTCGCCGAGGTGGCACTCCACTCCGAGTTCCGTGAAACGCTCCACGCTGTCATGCGGGGCGATCTTGGCGATGATCCCCTGGATGTGCTCCATCACTTGCGGGAAGTCTGCCTTGTAGCTCACGTTTCTGAGTCCGAAGGCTTCATGCTTCTTGAGCAGCTGCACCACCTTGGAACTGGCGATCAGCGACTTGCTTGGAACGCAGCCGGTGTTGAGGCAGTCGCCGCCCATGCGGTGCTTCTCGATCAGCGTCACCTTGGCATTGACCATCGCGCCGATGAGGGTGGTCACCAATCCTCCGGCTCCGGCACCGATGGCAACGAGGTTGTAATCGTAACGCGGCATGATCAAAGACTGGAAGCGGGCGAGTCGGTCTCTCGACGGCGTTGGATGACCGTCACCAGTTTTTTTACCAGCAACGGGAACACGCCGAGCAGCACGAAAGAGCCGAGCAGGGGGGGCGAGAGGAGGTCGCCAAGGGTTTCGAGCTTGCCCAGTTCCAACCCGGCATTGACGTAAACAAGGGTTCCGGGCAGCATTCCAAACTGGCTGACCCAGTAAAACGTGGGGACGCGAAGCGGCGTGAGGCCCATGCCGAGGTTGATCACGAAGAAGGGCACCGCAGGAACCAGCCGCAGGGTGAAGAGGTAGCAGCCCCCTTCCTGCTCAATCCCGGAGTTGATGGTCTGGAGGTGTTCGCCAAAGCGCGACTGCACCCAGTCCCGGAGCAGGAAGCGGGCGAGCAGCATCGCCAGCGTTGCGCCCAGTGTGCTGGCAAAGGAGACGATCACGGTTCCTGCAAACAACCCGAAAAATGCCCCTCCTGCCAGCGTCAGGATCGCGGCACCCGGAAGTGAGAGGGCGGCGGTGGCCACATAAATCAGGAAGTAGCATCCCACCACCAGAACCGGGCTGGCTTCGTAAACCTGCCCGAACTGCTCTCGGGAGGTCTTGAGGTAGTCAAGCGTCAGGTAGTGCTGGAGGTTGAACGCGAAAAACAGCGCAAGCAGAACCGCTGTGGCGGCGAGGATGATGAATTTTCCGGAGAGCTTGCGCATCTGAATTGTTGGGTGTCGCGGGACAAATAACCCTTGAAATGGAGTCGTGTCTCCTCCAGATTTCTTACAGCAGGGATTCAGGAGGAAAGACCTTCTCGCTGATGCGGACGGTCATAAGGCACGAGGTCCGGGCCTTTGGGAACAATGCGGTGCGGATTGATGGAGTCGTGGCTGTAGTGGTAGTGCTGTCGGATGTGCCGGAAGTCAACCGTGTTGCGGATGCCCGGATGCTGATAGAGGTCGCGGACGTAGCCGAAAAGGTTGGGAAAATCGACGATGCGGTTGCGGTTGCACTTGAAATGCCCGTGATAGACCACGTCAAAGCGGATCAGCGTGGGGAAGAGCCGCCAGTCGGCCTCGGTCTGAACGTTGCCACAGAGGTAGCGTTGTCCGGCAAGCCGATCCTCCAGAAAGTCGAGAGTGGCGAAGAGTTCCGTGAACGCCTCCTCGTAAGCCTCCTGTTTCGTTGCAAAGCCGCAGCGATAGACTCCGTTGTTGAGGGTGGCGTAGATGCGCTCGTTGATGGAGTCAATCTCCTCCCGCAACGCCTGCGGGTAGAAATCCAGTGGGTTGCCCGTGAGTGGGTTGAAGGCGGAGTTGAACATCCGGATGATCTCGGAGGACTCGTTGCTGACGATGGTTTCGCACAGCTTGTCCCACAAGACCGGAACTGTCACCCGACCCGTGTATTCCGGGCGAGCACGGGTGTAGATTTGGTGGAGGCAGTCACTCCCATAAAGCTCGTCGGCCAGCGTGGGATCGTCCTGTCGGAATTCCCAGCCGTTTCCGAGCATGTGGGGGTGGACCACTGAAACGGTGATGAGGTCTTCCAACCCCTTGAGTTTTCGGAAAACGAGGGTGCGGTGCGCCCACGGACAGGCGAGGGAAACATAGAGGTGGTAGCGGTCGGCTTCGGCCCGGAACCCGCCGTCGCCGCTGGAGCCGGGTTCGCCGTCCGGTGTGATCCAGTTGCGCAACTGGGAATCCTCGCGCAGGAAACGACCCCCGGATTTCAAGGTGTCGTACCACTGGTCCGTCCATGCTCCATCAATCAAGCGGCCCATCTTAATCCTTCCGGTTCATGGTTCTTGGGGATAGGAGTGACTTCCCACTGGGTTCCTCCAACGGGCAAAACGGCTTGCAGCAGTCTCGTTTCTCATCACTTTCACTGACGAAATTACGAAATTATGCGGATAGTTCACAGCTAAGGCGATTTCCTGAATGAAGATACCCTCTCACTTGTCTTTTTATGGATTTTCAGCGTTATCACTCCAATGACATAGCGGCGATGTGTCTTTTTCGATGCCTTGAAGCTCCAAAAAAATCCGCTATAATTCAGGTACATTTATTCAAAGAAATCACCTAAAAGTTGATAAACTTGAGGCAACATGACTGCAGGCGATCTTGCGAGTCAGCCTCCGGAGCGTTGCACGGACATTTGGCGCAGCCTATGCATAGGCTGGGGACATCTTTGTGAATACGGTCTGAAGCTTGGTGCCTTCAGCGGCAAAAAGTTTCAGGGCGTGTCCGGCTGGGACGGCAGGCTCTCTAGGCATCTTGCCGTCAGAATTGGTTCGGGGCAAGGGAAACCGTGCAACGAACGGATACGGATTTGGAACAGAAGCGAGAGAAAATCCAGTCCCCTTCGCCTGAGAGTGAAGGGCAACACACACTCCGTTTCAACGAGGTCACTATGAAGACGCAACCTGCCATCACGCACAATCAGGTTGAGGAGGCCATGCGGCAGTTCCTCAAAAAGGGCGGCAAGATTGAGGTGCTGTTCCCGGATCTGTCTCAGGAACTCCTGCTCAAGCGGGAGTTGAAAGAGAACTGGGACGATCAGCTTGTGGTCCCGGCGTCCACCGAATCCTTCGCCATTTCTGTGGTTGACAAAACCGTGGCTAACGTCGCTGGCTGAGCGCGTGGTACATGACTTCACTGACGGCCTTGCCCGTCAGGGAAGTCCCGTGGCAGGGGATGAGCGCATGGGGACGGTGTTTTTCCAGCAACGTCTCCACACGCTGACGGTAGGCCATCCGGTTGCGCAACCTGCCCCACCAGAACACTCGGGAAACCTTGCACCCCGGAGCGTTGTCGAACAGGCGATTGCTCCAGTGTCCTGCTGTTTCCAGATGGAAAAAGGCATCGCCCACCAGCCAAACCCACCCGGCTTCCTCGCAGATCAACAACCACACCTCTCCAGCACGAGACTCCGGAATTTCCTGAACAATGATTTCCTTGGGGAGTTTTGCCGCCTCCAATAGCTGGACCTCCTGACCGAACTTCCTGAGCCGTGACCGGGCGTCCGGAGCCACCCACGTGGTTGCCTGCGGGTACACGGTGGACCACTCCGAGAGGCCGAGGTGATGGAACGAATTTGGGGCAACCAGATGCAGTGGCTCTTCACCGAGGGTGTTTTGCAGTGAATCCGCCAAGCCCACGCCGGGGCTGTACACCCACGTTCCAGAAGTTGGTGTTTGCATCAGCGTCGTTCGGCACGGTAACTCTCCAATCAGCGGCAGGGTCACGGTGTATTCCGCCGCCCAGAGCGACGATTCCGGGAAGGCGGGCCTCCACGGGACAGGCATAGAGTTCATCAATTTTCCTCCTTCGTCTATACTCAGGAAACGGCATCTCCCCGGAATTCAAAAGGGATCGTCGAGCTGAACGGTGTCCTTCGAGCCTTCCCGGCTGAATCCGAGTTCACGCGACTGATGACGGTGTTGAAAAGCAATCTCGCCCCAAGCCGGAGGACGTGCGGAAATTCTTCCACCAATCCCGACCGGGGTTGGGAGACACCGTACCGCGCTCCCAAAACGCCGCAAGCTGCAATCCGGCATAGACCCCGCGCTGGACGAGGTAGTCGAAGGCTTCCTGCACCTCCATAACGTACCAGAGGAACGCTGCTCCCTGAAAATTCGTGTAGCTGTTGCAGGAGCGGTTGCTCCGGTAACCCCGCAACCGTTGCGTGCCCAGCAAACCCTCGTCGGTGATCGGAAAACCGAGGACGCGGGAATAGAAATCTTGCATTTGTCCAGATCAGTGACAAAAATCCAATGTGGCTGAACTCAAGGGGTGGAGGCATGGTGAAACTTTTTTCTCTGTGCGCCCTGTGATGAATCGGAAAGCACGAAACTCAAACCCTATGTTAACGGGACAACTCCAAGTTCACAACCCCACTTTCCGGATCACGCCAACCTTCCTGTCGTGGAAATTGAAAAGCCGTTGAGGTTCTGGTGGCACGAGTCCATTAACAACAATTCCTGAAAGCGCCTTGGCATGAAGCCACCAAATCGAGTATTCTACGAACTCCAGCCAAACGCTGCACCCACCTGTTGAACCTGTGCCTTGAGGCAAGCACTTCGCGATGGCCAATGAAATTACTGCTCGTTAACACCAACCAGACCCGGATGCCGGATCCGGTTCCACCGATTGGACTGAGCTATCTCGCTTCCGCTGTGCGGGACGCCGACCATGTTTGCACGGTGTTTGACCTGACGTTTCGTCCCGCATATGAAGAGGATCTCAAGGCACACCTCCGGGACACACGACCCGAGTTGATCGGGCTTTCCCTGCGCAACGTGGACAACACCGCTTACCCAAAATCGGTTTCCTTCACCGAGGGGTTTCAGGAGGTTGTCCGGATTTGCCGGCAAGTCACACCTCAGACACCCATCGTTCTGGGAGGACCGGCGTTTTCGTTGTTTCCAGAGCAATTGCTGGAAAAGCTGGGTGCCGATTATGGAGTTCCGGGAGAAGGCGAAATCGCACTTCTGGACTTACTGCAGGCTTTGCAGGACGGGCATCCTCCGACCGAAAAAATCATCCACCCCAAGGGCGGAGGGCAGGTCAACCTGAACACGCTGACTCCTGCGTGGGATTTGTTTGAAACCAACCGTTATTTTCGGGATGGAGGCAGCCTCAACCTCCAAACCAAGCGCGGCTGCCGCTACAAATGCTCCTACTGCTCCTACCCCCTTTTAGAGGGAAGTGCAGTTCGGCAGCGTGATCCGGTCAAGGTGGTGGACGAGATGGAGTTTTGTCTCGACAAGTACGGAATCGACTACTTTTTCTTTGTGGACAACGTCTTCAACTACCCAAGGGAGCACAGCATCGCCATTTGCCGCGAAATCCTCAAGAGACATCTGGACATCCACTGGACCGCATACACTTCGCCCGGAGTGGTTGACGCAGAAATGTTCGCGATCTACAAGGACGCCGGTTGCGATGCGCTTGATTTTGGCTCGGACTCCATGAGCCAAGTGGGCTTGTCGTCAATGTCCAAGTGGTTCACGGTCACGAAAATCAAGGACGCCACTCGCTGGTGCCGTGAAAATGAAATCCAGATCAGCCATTCGTTGATTTTCGGTCCTCCGGGAGAAACGATGGCAAGCGTGGAGGAGACCATCGCCAATGTCCATGAATGCGCTCCGGATGTAGTCATCGCCATGATTGGAGTGCGGATTTACCCCCACACTCCACTGGCAAGGCGCTTGGTGAAAAAGGGTTGGATCAAGGAGGAAGACATCGGCTTGGAACCGGTGTTTTACATTGAGAATGCCCTCCGGGAGCATTTGTTTGAACGGCTTCAAGAGGAAGCCCGCAAGCACCACAACTGGATTCTTCCAGGCTTCAGCAAAAAGATGAACCACCCCATGCTGTTTGAGCGGCTGCGGGCCAAAGGAAACAAAGGCCCGATGTGGAAAATGATCGCCTGATTGGACCTCCCTCCGCAAGGCTGCTGAAACCCTCACCAAAGGGCTGGAGACGATCCACTACAACGCCCAGAACAACTTCACCCTCCAGTACCAGTACTATACACCCTCCATCTCAAAAGGAAGCATATGAAGAGCAAATGGCGGGTGTTATGAAGGCAGCGCCCGCTGGCCTTGAGCCCATGTGCTTGGATGGATTTTGCAACCCGATTGGGGAGAGAACTTCTTGCTAAGCGAAGGGGTTGAGCAGTCTTGAGAGCAAGCCTCGTTTGCGTTTCATCTTCGCGGTGCCGTAACTGCCCTGACCGCCCCGCAGCCGG
>PBTB01000110.1 GCA_002726945.1 Deltaproteobacteria bacterium
AACCGGGGTTGTTTTTAAAATCACTAATGATTTCAAAGAATTAATGGATTTGAGGCATTTTTGATGAAGTCAACAATATCAGTGCTTTAGAGAAATTTTGCGTAAGTCCTGGTAAAGTTCAATTTTGGTAATTCCGGGTTTCTTCCCAAGCGGCTTTCAACGACACGCATGGCTTTCTTGTTCAGAGAAATTCCTTTTTCATCCCGCATTCCACCGGCTATTGCAACACTTGTTGGGGGGTATTTTCGTCAAATCACCATAGCAGGCTATGTGCCTTTTGCGATGCCTTGAAGCTCCAAAAAAATCCGGTATAATCTAGATACATTGTCTTGCCCGGAAAGCACAAGGGCAAGCAAAGCATCAACCCCCGGCTGGGAATTTTCCGGAAACCTGCTAGAATAAAGGATTGTGAACCCACACCGGAAAACATCCCTGTGCTTCGTGACCGTCTGGAAGACAGCCTCACCTTTGATGACGTCCTGCTCCTGCCCGGCTACTCCAAGATTCTGCCCGCGCAAGTCTCGATCCGCAGTCGCCTGACGCAACGGCTGGAGTGCAACCTGCCGCTGCTGAGTGCGGCGATGGACACGGTGACGGAGTTCCAGACCGCGATCTGCATGGCACAGGAAGGCGGACTGGGGGTCATCCACAAGAACATGAGCACCACCGAGCAGGCCCATCAGGTCAACCTTGTGAAGCGTTCGGTGAGCGGGATGATCACGGACCCCGTGACGATCTCTCCGGAGCTTTCGGTCCGGGAAGCCTTGGAGTTGATGGCACAGTACCGTATTTCCGGACTGCCCGTAACGCAGGGCAAGGAATTGGTTGGCATCCTCACGAACCGTGATCTGCGTTTTGAAACGGACCTCGACCGCAAGGTTGCGGAACTGATGACTTCAGGGCGGGATCGGCTGGTGACGATTGCCCCCGGAATCGAGATGGAGGAGGCCAAGCACCTGCTCCACGAACACCGTATTGAAAAGCTGCTCGTCGTCTCGGACCAGTACGAACTGCTCGGGCTGATCACGATCAAGGACATCGAGAAGGCCCGCAAGTATCCGGACGCAAACAAGGACGAACACGGGCGGCTGCTTGTCGGGGCGGCGCTGGGCGTTTCCGGGGATTTGCTGGAACGCGCCGAGGCGCTCGTGCAGGCGGAGGTGGATGTCGTTGTGGTGGACACCGCCCACGGACATTCGCAGGGCGTGATTGACAGCATCCGCAAATTACGCAGCAACTTCCCGGATTTGCAAATCATCGGGGGCAATATCGCCACCGGAGAGGCCGCAGCAGCGCTCATCCGGGCGGGGGTGGATGCGGTTAAGGTGGGCATCGGCCCCGGTTCGATCTGCACCACCCGCATGGTCGCAGGCATTGGGGTTCCGCAGATCACTGCAATTGACAGGGTTTCCGAAGTGACACGCCAGATCGGCATCCCCCTGATTGCCGATGGCGGCATCAAGTTCTCCGGAGACATCGTCAAGGCGATCGCCGCCGGAGCCGACTCGGTGATGCTGGGCAGTCTCTTCGCAGGCACCGCCGAAACCCCCGGACAGGTGATCCTCTTCCAGGGTCGCCGTTACAAGCTCTACCGGGGCATGGGATCCATCGGCGCAATGAAGGCGGGCAGCAAGGACCGCTACTTCCAGGACGAGGTGGTGGAGGAAATGGCACTGGTCCCGGAAGGCATCGAGGGGCGTGTGCCCTACAAAGGTCCGCTTGCGGAAACGCTGCATCAGTTTGCAGGCGGACTCCGTGCCGGGATGGGCTACACCGGCAGTGCGACCCTTGAGGACTTGCAGACGAAATCCCGCTTCGTGCGCATCACCAACGCCGGACTACGCGAAAGCCACGTCCACGATGTCTTCATCACCGAGGAAGCACCCAACTACCCCAGCCTTGCCGGACCCGAGTCCTCCGGTTCCGAGCGCTAATTTTTTTCGAATTGTTTTTCGAATTGAAGTCATTGCGAATTACGGTTTTTTACCTGCTCTGCGGGTTGCTTGCAGGTTGCTCCTACCACTACGATCAAGGGCAGGAGTTGGAGGCCCAGGGTCGTTGGGAGGAAGCCGCCATCGAGTACCGCATCGCCCATGTCGATGATCCGGATGATCCGGAAATCCGGGCAGCCCTGCAACGGGCGAATCTCAAGGTTGCAGAGGACAACTTCAGGCGCTATCAGGACTATCTGAAGGAGCAGAAATTTTCAAAAGCGTACCAGCGGCTGGAGGCGGGGCTTTCCCAAAACCCGCATCATCCTGGGTTTCAGGTGGAGAGCCCGCACTGGACCCGGGTGCTGATTGCGGGTCGGGTCCACTTCGAGTTCCAGAAGCTGCGGGGCGCCTTCCGGCTCGCGGACGAGATGAAGCTCCAGGTGCAGGTCAACACACCGTCTGGTGCCCTGCTCACGGCAGAACTCATCAACGACACGGGTCTGTTCTTCATCGAGGATTTGAACTATCGGCAGCCTCCGGAATTTCTGACCCGCTACTCCCTGAATTCAATCGGACTGCGCATGAAGCGCAGGACCACTGATGGGTTTCTGCGCCGCAACTACCAACGCTTCATCAATTTCCGGGAATTGGCCCCACTCGTGGTGCAGGGAAAATTGAAAAACGGCAGCACCGAAACCCGCGTGATTCAGGATCACTCGGAGCGCCTGCAGGAAAAATCACTCTTGACCGCTGCGTGGGTGCCGCCCCGGCTTCTCAACTACCAGCTTCAACTCAACGGCACGAGCATCCAAATCCTTGGGGCCCCCCGGCTGGAGTTCGCCCCGGAATTGCTCTACCTCCACCAAATGCAGCAGCGCGCCTTTGTCGATTTTGGCACCTACCGAGTCGAACTCAATCCCGAAACCGAACGCTGGGGCATCATCCGCGAATCCGTCACTCCCGCCACCGACCACCTGCCCCTGCTCGCCCGCAACCTTGCACTCAATCCCTATCTCTTCTACAATTCGGCGTATCGCTTCACCCACTGAGAACTGCAACTCTTGGTCTTGCATAAATCCTCTCGTTCAAGAACCTTGCAGAGCACGGCTACTGGACCTACCCGGAAATGAAGGAAGCTCATGTCAAAGTCGCACTCTTACTGAGCAGTGTGGAATCAAACGGAGCAGAGTTTTCCAAGACGTCCGGCTTTAGTTCTCAGTAAGAGCGTAACAAGTCTTGCAGACTACAACTCCAATGATGGCAAGCCTTGTTGCCAGCGAGCGGAGTTGACGGTGTTCACCATCAGCATGGCAATCGTCATCGGCCCCACACCGCCGGGCACGGGCGTGATTGCCGAGGCGATTTCTGAAACCGGACCGTAGGCGACATCGCCGATGAGCCGACTGCCCTTGGGGGCGTTGGCGTCCTCAATGCGATTGATGCCCACGTCAATCACCACCGCTCCGGGCTTGACCATGTTGGCGGTGACGAACTCAGGCCGCCCAATCGCCGCAATCAAAATGTCGGCCTGGCTCGTCACAGACGGCAAATCGCGGGTGCGGGAGTGGCAGGTGGTGACGGTCGCATCCGAGCCCTTGCTGGAGAGCAGAGTTGCCATCGGACGTCCGAAGAGGTTGCTGCGCCCCAGCACGACCGCATGACTTCCAGAGGTTTGCACGCCGGTGCGCTTGAGCAGTTGGAGAACCCCGTAGGGGGTGCAGGAAATGAACTTCGGTGTGCCCATCGCAATCAGCCCGGCGTTCATTGGATGGAGACCGTCCACGTCCTTGTCCGGCGAGAGTGCCTGGATCACGCGGGACTCGTTCAGCCCGTCCGGCAGCGGAAGCTGGCAGAGGATGCCATGCACAGTGGGGTCGTCGTTGAGCTGGCGGATGAGGGTTTCAAGCTCCTCTTGGGTGGTGGTTGCTGCAAGGTCGTGCGACAGCGAGCGCATCCCAAGCTGTTCGGAGGTGCGGCGCTTGCTACCCACGTACACCTGCGAAGCGGGGTCTGCGCCCACAAGGATGACCGCAAGGCACGGTTGGGTTCCCGTGTTGGTGAGGCGTTCGACCTCTGAACGAAGCTCTTCAAGAATCTGATCTCGAATGATTTTTCCAGAAATGATGTTGGTCATGATGTGACAAGGGTTGGGTTTTCGCTTAATCTTTTCGGGGCATGCGCTACACTGAGCATCGTGTCGTGTTGGGCGACCCAAATCACCAAACAACCAGCCTTGGATGAATGTGTTTGATCTCCTGATGGACCTGCATAAAAATCGTGGTGCAGCACTTGAGCCGATCGGCGAACGCTTTCAAGCCTTGCGATACGGTAGCAGACTGGAGCCGGAAATCAACCGCATCCTGCACGGCTGCGGGTTGCTGGATCTGCAAATTCGCCCGCTGATTGGGGTCACAGGTCCGGAGGCCAGCCGCTTCCTGCACGGACTGTTCACGAACGACATCAACGGTTTGCCCTCCGGACACTGGCAGCCCAATTTGTTCTGCGGAAACAAGGGTAAGATCAAGCACCGCATGGAGGTGCTGAAACTCGATGCGGAACGTCTCGTGGTCTGCTGCGAACCGGAAGAGGGCATCGCCGTTGGCACTTTGCTCGATCACTACCTCGTCCGCGAAGACGTCACTCTCGCCTTGCTGAGCCGTGAGCAAATCCGGATAGACCTGTTTGGGGTAAAATCAACAAGGCCACTTCACCGTCTTGGGATTCCGGGGCAAGCATTCACAGGTTCGTCTGGTGAATTCGCGTTCCATGCGGCTCCCGTGCCTTGGGGAACGCAAGCCCGTTGGGGCTGCTTGGTGCCGATTGCTGTGGCCACAGAGTGGATTGCGTCCACGCTTGATTCCGATCCGGAATGCGATTTGGTCGGTTCCGAGGCCGTGGAGACCGTGCGCATCGCCGAAGGGCTGCCACGTCCGGGAGTTGATTTTGGCCCGGACAACTTTCCGCAGGAAGTGGCGCTGGGCGATCACATTTCCTACACGAAAGGCTGCTACATTGGCCAAGAATCGCACGCCCGCATGTTCCACCGGGGGCATCCGAATTGGCAACTTATTGGCCTGCGCCTGCCGGAAACGGCAGAGGCGTCCGCGGACGCGCCGCTGTTTCACAACGGCAACGAGGTGGGATGCCTCACCAGCGTTTCGTCTGTTGCGCAGCAGGACAAGCGTCCGGCGCTGGGCTGGGTTCGACACGCCATCGCCGAGGCACAAAATCCCGTGACGCTCGAATCCGGGCAAGCCGAACTCATGCCCGTTCCACTGCCCAACACCATCCGCCGCACCGTTCAGGAGGCGAAACCCGCATGACCCCAAACCTCACTCTCACGAAACTCCCCGGAACGCCCGCGCTCCCGGAGTGGTCCCCGACTCCACTGGGCTGCTTCACCGGGTTGGCGGTGTTGGCGCTGGTGCTTGGGATGCGCATTTTCTGAACTGCAATGCCCTGTCCTGTCTGCGAATCCACCGAACTCCGGAATGCCGAGTTCATCGTCAAGAGCGCACTTGCCGGACCGCAAACCCCGGCATGGCTGGAACCGTCCGCGCTTTCGTTCACGCATCAGGGACCGCAACGCGAGGACACCGTTGTTTCGGTTCAGCAGTGCGAGCAATGCGGGGGGGTGTTTCCGGAGCCGTCCACCGCTGTCAACGCCGAGGCGCAGGCGGTGCTTGCCCGACACAACGCACACGTCCACTGGCGCTGGGGCCTCACCCGCGTGTGAGCCGATCCAATGCCTGATTCCCGAGAATACCCAACCCGCCCCTTCGTGGGTGTTGGCGTGGTGGTGCTGAAAGGAGAGTTGGTGCTGCTGATCCGGCGGGGGCGCCCGCCCCGGCTCGGCGAGTGGAGCCTGCCCGGCGGGGCGCAACAGGTGGGGGAAACGGTCGCCGAGGCCGCCATCCGGGAAGTTCAGGAGGAAACCGGACTGGGGATCGAAGCCCCTGAACTGCTCGACGTGGTGGATTCGCTCGTGTGTGATCCGGACGGACGGGTGCGTTACCACTACACGCTGGTCGATTTCTGGACCCAGTCACACTCCGGAGTCCCCCAAGCCGGAGACGATGCCCAAAGCGTCCAGTGGCATGCCCGTGAGACCCTCCCCCAGCTTGGCCTCTGGGAACAGACCGCCCGGATCATTGAACTGGCGTTTTCCACGCAAGCAGCCTGCAATCCTCCCCGTGTTCCACCGGCTCTTGCAACACCTGTTGTATGAATATGACCCCATGCTTGTGATGGCCTGTCATTGCAAAACGTGCATTAAGATCTCAGGGGTGGGACTGACCGTCTTTGCCGTTTATGGTGAAGGTGAAGTTGGTTTTGAAGGAGATTTCAAAACTTATCCCTGCCGAGGGGAACGCGGGAACTTCGTCCATCAGGGATTCTGTTCCAGTTGTGGCAATAACGGGGAACGCGGGAACTTCGTCCATCAGGGATTCTGTTCCAGTTGTGGCAATAACATCGCAGGTCGTCCAGCAATGCTTGCAGGGATGCTGTATCTCCACATAGGAAGTTTTAAAAATCCGCAGGCGTTCACACCAAGAAGTTGAAATCTGGAACAAGACCAAACCGGCTGGGTTCAATGGAGAAGGCTGTCTCATGGAATCCTTTGAAGACAACGGCACCATTGAAAGAATACAATTGCTGATGGAAAATCTGGATCAATGTCAATAAAACAGGAATTTTAACAACCATTTTTATAAAGGAATCATGCACTTAGAATCCACAAATCGAACTCCGGAGGTATCGATTTCTGATTCAGCCTTAGAACTGAAAGGGGAGTGCTACCCCGAAGACATCACGGCTTTTTCCGAGCCAATTCTGGAATTGCTCGCAGAAAAGCTGGAGGTGTGCGAGTCGTATTCCGTCGGCTTGGAATTACGCTATTTCAACAGTTCTTCAGCGAAGTTCTTCTTTGATTTTTTTGAAGTTCTGGAAGATGCGGCGGCGGACGGCAAAAGCATCTCCATCGAATGGCGTTACCGCTCCACCGACAATTCCATGAAGGAGGCGGGTGAAGATTTTGAAGAGGACATGGAAGAGGCCAATTATCAACTCGTTGAAATTTGATGACTCTGTTGAGGATTTTAGAAAAGGAACAAACATGGACTCACATGATTTTCATAAATTGCTGCTCAGTCGGGGAACCTTCTTTTGCTACTCTGGGCTTTTATCAGAAGAGGTCTTGTCCGCCATCTCAGGCATTGTCCGCGAGCAGGTGACCGACATTGACAACAATGAAGACCTGACCACCCGGGTTTTCGGCATTTTTGTGGAGCAGGCTCAAAACATCATCCGGTACTCCGAGGAACGCCTCGCTCAAGGAGGGATCGGGACGGTGGCCATCGGCCACTCCAACGACGGCTTTATTGTTGAGGCCATCAATCCGATGAACGCAGAAAACGTCGAACGGCTAAAAAAAAACTTGAAGGATTTGCAACAAATGGATTCCAAAGATCTCCGGAAAGCCTACAAGCAGCGTTTAAGGGAGGGACCTCCAGAGGGCAGCAAGGGGGCCGGGTTGGGTTTTATTGAAATCGCACGGAAATCCTCAAAATTTGAATTCGATTTTGTGGAAAATCCAGATCGGCTTTTTGTGTTGAAAGCATGGATTGTTCCATGAGCGGCGGACTATTTAAGCAGGAAGAAGCATTACTGAATGATGCAAAGGAAAAAGCAACGAGCAACAGCCTTGATGCAGAACAGTATCAACGCTTACTCAAGGGCTATGAAAAACTACTGAAGCAGACCCGACGTCTGGTGAAGATGTCCGACCGGACTGAAGCAGAATTGAGCCGCATGTCAAAAGAGCAGGTGGAGCTTAATCAAACGCTGGGTGATCAAAACAACAAACTGGAAACGCTTTCAGTCAAACTGTCAAAATACCTGTCTCCACAAGTTTACGAGTCCATTTTTTCCGGAAAAGCCGAAGTCCGGGTGGGCGCCAACCGGAAATTTCTGACCGTCTTTTTCTCAGACATTGTTTCATTCACCGAAATCACCGATCAACTGGAGCCCGAAATCCTGACGCGTTCCCTCAACGCCTACCTGAATGAAATGGCGATTGTCGCCATTTCTCATGGCGCGACGATTGACAAGTATATCGGCGATGCCATCATGGCTTTTTTTGGAGACCCTGAAACGCTCGGACCACAACATGATGCCATCAAGAGTGTTACCATGGCGTTGTCCATGCAGGAAAAGGTGAAACTGCTCAATCACGAGTTGAATAAAATTGGTGTGACACGCCCGTTTAATATTCGGTGTGGAATCAATTCCGGCATCTGCACCGTTGGAAACTTTGGTTCCGAAAACCGTTTGGATTACACGGCAATCGGCAATCAGGTGAATTTGGCCTCCAGACTGGAATCGGCGGCTGGGGTGGGTGAAGTACTCATCAGCGAGGAAACCATGCTGCTGACTCAGGAGCATTTCGATTTCGTTCCCAATCAGGAAATCAGTGTCAAGGGGTTTACCCGGCCCATCAAAACCTACACTGTCACCGGACACAAAACGAAAAAAGACCCCTCTGGAAATTTGTCGTTCCACTCCAAGGGGCTTGATTTGGAAATTGACCCTATGGTTTTGAGTGAGGACTCTAAAAAAATCATCATGGAACTGATTCCTCAGTTGCAAAACATCCTTCAGCAATCCACCAAGAACTAGGAGAGCAGCAATCATGGAGACCCCCAAGAGTCCGGAAACAGAGACGGACTTGAGCGAAGTCACAAAGCTGGAAGCAGAAATTTACAATCAAAACAAACAGATCAAGAAATTGGAAATGCAAGTCAAGTTGGGAGGCAATCTTGCCAAGGAACTTGAACGGCAGAAGACATTAGCCATTGAAGCACAAGAGGAAGTGAAAAAGTCCATCCAGTATGCTTCACGAATTCAAGGGGCCATGCTGCCCCGTTCGCTGCCCAATGATTTAACCATTGACACGATCTGGAAACCCCTGCATGTGGTGGGCGGGGATTTTTATGTCATCAAGGATTTGGAAGACACGATCCTGATTGCCGTCCTTGATTGCACCGGACACGGGGTTCCCGGCGCCTTGCTGTCCACCCTCACCGGTTCCATCTTTGACCGACTGATCCATGACCCCAACGTCAGAACTGCAGGAGAGTACCTGACCTCGGCTCACAATTTGATCTCAGCCATGCTGGGTCAGCATGTTGACCACAAGGCCAAATCCAATGACGGGTTTGACGGCTCCATTTGTTTGGTGCATAAGCAAACAAAGACCCTGACTTTTGCTGGAGCGCGGTCCAGCATCTTCATTTTGCCGACCAATGGGCAGGCCGTTGAGGTCAAAGGCAACCGGAAGTCGGTGGGAGGGTCGAGAACCCCGCTCGATTATCCCTTTGACACGCACGAATTCAGCCTAGGAGATCAGATCGTGGTGATGCTCACCGACGGGATTTTGGATGTGATGGGAGAGGAGTCGGCCCCCGTGTTGTTTGGAAAAGACCGGCTCCTCAAGATCTTGTCAATGTGGAACGATCACGACCCCAGCCGGATCATCAACAATGTTCAGGTCGCGCTCGATAACCACAGAGACACCCAGCCCCTCAGGGACGACATGACGCTGGTGGTCTTCCGGCAGAACTAACCCCTTTGGTCCAGGTTCTCCATCAAAGCTTGAAGCCTCTCCATCACAGCGGCTTCCTCGAAGGACTCCTTGATGCAGCCGTTGTCCCTGAGCCACTTCATTTTGTAATTTGTGAAGATCTCTGCTCGGGGTTCAAACTGCACGGAATCATCGAATGCGCCTAGGATAACGCCCATAAATCCCTCCATCACCTCTGGTACTGCGTACAGGCGAGTCCCGCACTCAGAGCAAAAATAGAGGTGCACCGGCATGCTGCTGCCCCCATTGAAGGTGTATTTCTTGGGGGTTCCAGTGATTTCGACTTCATTGCTGCCGAATATGGTGGACACTCCTACAGCCCCAAAGAGCCGTCTGCAACGCGAACAGTTGCACTGGGCTACCATTATGGGGTCGTACTCCGTTGTGAAACGAATCTGGCCGCAGTGGCAACCGCCTTGATGCTTGATCATGGTTCCTCTTGTATTTGAGATGAATAGAAAAATCGGCTTGTGGGCGTACTCGACACCGCCTTCTAAGCAGATGGGCAACACGCAGTGCCCCACAAAAAAACCAAAATGGGGTTGGCTCCGCATGACGGTCTACCTTATCCCATGGGCGCAAGTATAACGGCAGAGTAGGGGGGCACTGTCAACCCTTTCCCGAAAAATCCGGATTCCCGTTCCCCGCCTTCACAAGGACAAGCCTCACAGGAATGACAACATGGGGGCAAATAACCCGAAAATGCTCCAGTGCTTTGTCAATTATAGTAAAAGACGTTAAGAACCGAACACTGTTATCCTGGGTTAATATTGTTTAATATCAATGGATTGACTTCCTGTATTTTAGTAGAAATGTGTTCTAGAATATATAGTTTCCCACATTGAGCAGGTTGTTTTTTAAAAATTATGATTTAATTCGTAATAAAATCAGTAACTTATAAATAGTATAATAAAATCAGCAACTTAGGATTTATGTTAAAAAACATAATATTATCAATATTTTATAGAAATACAATACACTCAAATTATAGTAAAATCCGTTAAAAATCGAACACTATGATCTAGGTAAATATTGTTTAATATCAATTGTTTGACTGTTTGTATCCCAGTCT
>PBTB01000111.1 GCA_002726945.1 Deltaproteobacteria bacterium
AAAATGCCTCAAATCCATTAATTCTTTGAAATCATTAGTGATTTTAAAAACAACCCCAGTTTTTTGCGTAAGTCCTGTTGAACTTCCATGTGCAGCACATGGGTCTTGAATCGAATACCGTCTGCGCCCCTGCGGGATCTTTCCGGGAGTTCAGGATGGAGAGGAGTGAGATTCTTGAAGCGATGACGCTCGTGTCCCCTGTCGGGATGGGGAGGTCCATGATGCAGACGCACCGGAGTGATTGGGTGAAAGTCTCACTTTCACTTGCACCCCCACTCAGTGCCGGATTAAACGCTGGACAGTTCACCCAACCAACCTTAGCATTGGGAAAACTGTGAATCCTCTCGACATCCCACCGAGACGACACCATTGCTTTCCTTTGAAGATTACCTGAGACAGTCTCCGGAAATCCGGATGGCGCACTACATGCGGAGTGAGCGGCTTTACCACGTCATGCTCCCTCAGCAGTTTGAGGAAGCGCTGATGGAAAGGCTGTTCGACACCGCCGACCTCATCAAGGAGATCACGCGCAAGTCCAACGGAAGTGGGTTTCTCAAGTCTGTCTTGCAGCACAAGAAGGCGATGCTCTACTTCACGCAGCCTTCGACCCGGACCTTTCTTTCGTTCCTGGGCGCTTGCCAGCTTGTGGGGATGGACACGGCGGAAGTGCGTGACCCCTCGCTTTCGTCGGAGTACAAGGGCGAGAGCCAAGAGGATGGGGTGCGCGTCTTCAGCAGCTACTTCGACTGCATCGTGATGCGCGATCCCAAGCCCGGATTCTGCGAGTACATGGCCTACCTGCTCGACACCACCGGACGCAGTGTCCCCATCCTCAACGGCGGCAGCGGCAAGGACCAGCATCCCACGCAAGCCCTGCTCGATCTCTACACCATGCACCGGTCGTTTCTCAGCCGTGGGGGCATCCGGAAAAAACGCTATGCCTTCGTCGGCGACCTCTTGCGCGGGCGGGCGGTGCGTTCGGTGGTGTTCCTGCTCAGCCAGTATCAGGATCTGGAGTTCCATTTTGTGGCACCCGACGCTTTCCAGATTGCTCCGGACTTGGAGGATCATCTCAAAACCCTCGGAATCTCGCATCATCTTAGCGAGGACTTGGAGTCGGTGCTCCCGGAGATGGACTGCGTTTACATGACGCGGTTGCAGGACGAGTACGACCTGTCCGGGGAATCGCAACTGGTGGACTATTCCCGCTACAGCCTGGACCTTGGGAAGGTCAAAAACATGAAGCCGGAGTCCATCATCCTCCACCCGCTTCCACGTCGAGACGAGATTCACCCGGAAGTGGATGCTGACCCAAGAGCGATGTACTGGCGGCAACTCCGCAACGGCATGTACCTGCGGGCCGCGCTGCTGCTGCACGTCTTCGGGGCCGCACATCGGCTGCAGGAGTATTGACGATGCAGAAGCGAGAGTTCCTTTCCACCCAAGCCGCGCTTGTACTGGTGTACGGACGCCCGCCGCTGGTGTTTGCCGGAATGGTCTTCGCCATCATGGTTTTGCTCAGTCGGCAGCCCATGTTCTACGTCGCTGGAGTCGTCTGTCTATTGGTGGCGATGGTGTTCGATTTGATGGATGGCTGGTTCGCCGCCCGTTTCCGCCCCCAGGCCAAGCTCGCTCATCTGGCGGACCGCATCATGGACAAGGCGGTGTACTCAATGGTCTTCCCGTTGGTGGCGGTGGGCATGATGTGGCGCTACCAGTTCCTTCCGGACGGGGCGGACCAGCGGCTGGAAATGCTGCATGTGGTCTTTGTGCTGGTGCTGTGTGTCGCGGTGCTGCTGCGCGACAACTTCGCACATTTCATGCGCAACTTCTCGCTGCGTCACGGAGAGGAAGAAGAACTCAAGGAGGTCACTCGCCTGCGCACAATGGTTGCTGCACCCGTCGGGGCCATCCTCTACGCCCACGCCTTTTACGTTCCGGGAGGTCCGGGGGCCGGACTCTATTCGTGGATCAACCCGTTGGGGGAAATTCCCATCCAGCAGCTCTTCTTTCTGGAAATCCTCTTCCTCATCATCAACTTCGGGTCGCTCGCGGGCTACTGCCGCAAGTACGGAACCGCGTGTCTGGACGACCTCTGTCTCGGCGACGAGGTGTTGCGCCGCCGCATCCTCTCCGTGTTTCCCAACGCTCTCACCGTGATGAACGCCGTCATGGGGGTGTTGGCCATCCTCTTTGCTTATCGGGGGCGGGTGCAGGAAGCCTACTTGATCCTACTGGGGGCGGGCTTTTTCGACCGACTGGATGGTGCCTTGGCACGCAAACTGGGTCTCACGGAACCGTTGCCCTCGGCTCCACCCAAGAAGCACAACATCACCTTTGGCGGGGTGCTGGATGATGTTTCGGACACCGTCAGTTTCTGCATCGCGCCTGCCGTGATTTTCTACCTGTTGATGGCTCAGGTTCCGGAAGAGTACACCGCAGGGCTGCCCTACGCTTGGATGGCCGGGTTGTACGCATTGCTCGGCATCACCCGGCTCGTCTTCTTCATCCTTGACCAGAACAGCATTCCCGGTTTCTTCAAGGGTATGCCGGTTCCAGCGGCGGCTTTGCTGACCACCGCTCCACTCATCATGCTCTCCCAGAGTCTTGACGCCCAATCTGCGACCTTGGCCTTTTGGGGGCCGTTCTGCTTTTGGCTGGTGCTGGCGGGAGCCTTGTTGATGATCGCCTTCCCCATTCGTTACCTCCACATCGGACGGTTGATGGGCCGCAAGCCGTGGGTCGGACGCTTTACCCTGCTGCTGATCTTTGGTTTCGCGTTCACACCCTACTTTGGACACGTTGCGCTCGTCTACCTGCTCTTCTACACGTTCTCGCCCCTGTTCACTTGGCGCATCAGTCCGGAAATCGCCGATCAGGAAACTCGCCCGGCCGCCGTGTCAAACGGGTGAATGATGGAGGAAACCCACCATGAGGATGAAGAACGGCTGGTCAATCCGGACCCGCAACCTGAGGAGCAGTACGACCTTTCCCTGCGCCCCCAGCGACTGGGGGAGTACATCGGCCAGCCCGAGATCAAGGAGAACCTCAAGGTTTTCATCGAGGCAGCGAAAAAGCGTGGCCACCCGCTCGACCATGTGCTGCTGAGCGGTCCTCCGGGGTTGGGGAAAACGACCCTTGCCAACATCTTCGCCAAAGAGATGGAGACGCAAATCCGCTCCACCTCTGGACCCGTCATCGAACGGCAGGGCGACCTTGCGGCAATCCTCACCAACCTTGAACCCGGCACCATCCTCTTCATTGATGAAATCCATCGCATGAACCGGGTGATCGAGGAAGTCCTCTACGGAGCGATGGAGGATTTCACCCTCGACATCATCATCGGGCAGGGACCGGCAGCACGGACCGTGAAGCTCGACCTCCCGCGTTTCACGCTTGTGGGGGCCACCACACGGACGGGCTTGCTCTCCTCACCACTCCGGGATCGCTTTGGCATCCAGACCCGCCTCAACTACTACACACCGGAAGAACTGAAAATCATCATTCTGCGAGCGGCAGCGATCTTGCGGGTCGAGATTGTCGAAGAAGCCGCGATGGAATTGGCTCAGCGCTCCAGAGGCACCCCCCGGATTGCCAACCGCATGCTGCGGCGCTGCCGAGATTTCGCGGACCTCGAAACCGGAGGGGTGATCACGTTCCCCCTCATGCGGCGCAGCTTGGAGAAGATGGGGATCGACCTTGAGGGGCTGGACCAGATGGACCGTCACATTCTTCAGACGATCATTGAAAAGTTCAGTGGAGGGCCGGTCGGACTCGGAACGCTGGCTGCGGCAGTCTCGGAAGAAAAGGACACGCTGGAAGATGTTTATGAACCCTTCCTGTTGCTCAATGGTTTCATCCAGCGCACCCCTCGTGGTCGCACGGCCACACCGCGGGCGTTTGAGCACCTGAACCTTCCGACACTCCAGGCAGACTCCCAAATTTCCCTCTTCTAATTTCCCCCCATGGATTATCTCTCACGACTTGCCAGCCGCTGCGTCCAAGCCCAGCGTCCAAACCTGTGGCTGTTTCTTGCGATGCTGTTGGTTTGCTACGGACTTTCCGCGTACATGCGGCTCGCGCAATTTGAGATCTGGAAGCAAAACCCACAAGCGTACTTCGTCGGGGAACGCCCCATGATGACCACACTTGATGCTCCGTACTGGTTGCGTTTGGGCAGGGAGTATCAAGAAGGCACTTCCGGCAGGGACAAATTCCGGTTCTATCCGGACAATAGTGAGTCTCTGAACAAACGTCTGGCTCCTCCAAGTGAATTTCAGGATCCGCGTCCACAACCTGCTGCAACCGATGAGGTTGGCATTCGTGATGTTCCGCTCCTCAGTGTCTTGTCCGGAACACTGGCGGCAACATTGGACGGCAACCACTACCTTGCGGGAACACTGCTCGTGCCCATGCTCGCGGGCTTGTTCATCATCCCTCTGGGAATCTACTTTTATCTGATTGGCGTTCCCGCAGCCGGGCTGCTCGGTGCGTTGATTGGCAATTTCTGCGCAGAGTACTACATGCGTGCCTCGATTGGACGCATTGACACTGACATGCTCAACCTCTTTTTCCCGGCGTTGGGGGGCTTGCTGGTGTTGCTTGCAGGCAAGGCCACATCGCTACGGAACCGTGTTCTCTTCAGTGCCCTGGCGGGGTTGGCTCTGCACGGATTCGATTGGTGGTACGAGAAACCGGGCTTCACACTCGCTTATTTCTGTGTCCTGCTGGCCATGCTCGCGATCCATCGCACCCCGCTAAGAACCCTCCTGCTTTGCTCCATCGTGTTTGTGGTCGTTGTAGGGCCGGATCACTTCCGGGGAGGAGTCGGTTCAATATCTTCTAATCTCTTTGCACGTTATCTCAACGTGGGTCAAGAAGTGGTGGTTGAAGTGGCAGATGGGGTGAGCGCTCCGGCGGCTTTTCCAAATGTGTACAAGACCATCTCCGAGGCGGAACGTGTGCCGGTGGGGGAAGTGCTGACTCAGGTACTCGACAGCGAAGTCCTTGGATGGCTTGGCTTTGTGAGCTTTGGGCTGTTTGCCCTTTTGCAGTGGCGATGCGTCATTCCACTGCTGCCGTTCCTCGCCCTTGGAGTGTTTGGCTTCTACTCGTCCCGCCGGTTCATCATGTTCCTCGCACCCTTTGTTGGAGTGGGGCTTGGGTTGTTTGCAACGCTTGTGGTGCAGTATGCTTGGTCTGGAATGAAATCCCTGACAGGCCCCTCCCCGGCAGAACAGAATTCCAGTAAGTCAAACACGAAACAGGAGCCCGGGCAAAAAACAGGGATTTGGCACAACCCTCTGTTCCGGGAAGTTCTGGTCTATGGAGCCGTGGGGCTTTGCTTTCTCGGAATTTACAAAAACACCGCCTTTTCTTTTGTCCCCGGACCTTCGATTCCAACTGCGGTGTACGCGACTTTCATGGAGGTGAAAAAGCGCGTACCTCCGGATGCAGTCATTGTGACCTGGTGGGACTATGGATACGCGCTCATGGATGCAACCGGATTGGCAACGTTTCATGATGGCGGTGTCCAAACGTCCCCGAAAACCTACTTTGTCGCTCGCAGTCTCATCACCCCCAGTTCGAAAGACCTGTACCGCATCACGAAATTCCTCGCGACTGAGGGCAATCCAGGAATCACTGCTGCGAACACCTCTCCAGAGCGGTTGCTCCAAGCGGTTCACAATCCAACCCGGACTCCGGAGCCGCCGATCTACCTGTTCTTCACCTACGACATGATCGGCAAGTACATCGCCTTTTCCAACTTGGGATCGCATGACTTGGCCAAGGGCAGCAGCCGCCCCAAGGGATTCCAGAAAATCGCCTGCCAGAGCGTCGCCAATGACGTGCTGACCTGCAATCAGTACCGCATCGACCTCAAGCAGGGGCGTATCAATGATCGCTTCCCGGTCAAACGGACCGTGCAAGTGCTGGAGGGCAAGGTCGTTCACGAACAGGAATACCCCAATGCGCAGGGGATCACGGTGCAGTTCCACTTGCAGCAACCGCGTCAAATCTCAGAGGTTTACCTGTTGGAGGAGGAGGTCTTTGCTTCCAACTTCAATCAGATGTACTTGCTGGGGCGCTACGACGCTTCACGTTTTGAGGAAGTCCTTAACGCCTTTCCACTGTCCCGCCTCTACCGATTCCGATTTGGGGAGGCAAACCCGCCAACTGAGTGATGTTTGCAACCCACCCACCTGTTGAGAACTACCCCTTCCTCGCCGAGTTCCGGCTGCCCCAGCAGTCGGATGAGCGCGAACAACACATTGCCGCTCTCCAACAACAGCTCACACAGGCGCAAAGCCAGCTTCCGGAAAACTCCGGACTGGCACTGGAGTACCTGACGGCAAGGGAGCAGAGCTTCATGGAGGTGGTCTCGGGTTATTTTTCCGAGATTCACCAGCAGTTGATCATGGAAAATCTGGAGTCCAACAATGCCTTCCGGGTGCTGGCTCGCAACACCCACCTGCTTGATGCAATTTTGCTGGTGACGGCGGGTTATGTGCTGGAAGACCTGCCCGCGATCAAGGAAATCCTTGTTGAGGAACTGGAGCGCGAGTGCGGTTACAAGCTGCGGGTGCTGCCGGAAAAGGAGGAAAAACGTGGGATCTTGCGGAAGGAGGTGGCGAAATACGCAAATCCGGAAAGCACGGACGAGCAGAATCTGGGGAACTATTATCGGCGTGTTTGCGACGAGCTTACACAGGAAATCCAGCACTTCCAAGAGCGGTTGGAGGCTGTCCAGAAGCTCCTGCCCCAAGCACGGAATTGCACCATCGACCTCAAAGAGGTGCTGGAACATCTGGTTGTCTTTGCGCGTGGAGGATACGGGCGGGCGGAACTGAGTTTCGCCTCGGATCGTGACCTTGGTTACTGTCTTGACACCCGACGTTTGGAAGCCGGAGCGGTCAAGCTCTACCAGCAGATTGTGGTCCGGATTGAGCAACTGCTCAACCGGGCAGGCATTGAAACTGCCCACCAGTACTTTGAGATCGACGAAGACCTCTCGCGCTTCCGGGAGCCGGGGTCACTGCATACGATCCCTTCGATTCTGGAAAGCCGGGTGCTGCTCGGCAGCCCTGAGCTTGCGGCTGAACTCAAGCGGCGCTTCTTTCAGGTGCTGCCCTACGAACCCTACGTTCTCAGCAAGATCGAAGAGTACCACGGTCGTCGGGAACCGTCGCTCAACCTGATGAACATCAAGGAGGATCACGGTGGACTGCGAACCTTGCAGATCCCCCTCTGGATTACGGCGGCCACGTTCGGAGAATTCCCCAGCCAAACCGCTGATCTGCTGGCTCTGCTGATCCAGCGCCGCATCCTCACCCCGCGTCAGGGACTCAAGGTGTGTCAAGCCCTTGAGTTTTTCTACGATCTTCGCAACTTCAGCGGGGCCGCCCAGTCCTACTACAACGAGGAAGCACAGGCGAGTGGCTGTGTGGACACCGACCTCAAGGCCAACATCATCAACGACAGCCTGGAACGGCTTTACCTGCTCAAGAAACAGCGTTTCCGTACGGTGGACGAGTTCGACCGCTTCTGGTTGCAGATGGTCCACAACATCCAGATACTGTCGAGGACGATCCTCCGCAAGCTGCTCGATCGCACGATGGTCCGGACCTTCGCCTCGTTTCAGGCGGTGGTCCAGCTCCGCAAGCGCCGTATTGTCGAGGTTCATGCGCTGGAGGGACTTCCGCAAGTGCCGCTGCCACTGGTCTTCAACACGCCGGCGGCGCTGCTTGACCTCTTCGTGTATCTCGCAGAATCCGGGTACAAGCTCTCGCTGGAGTTGAAGGACGAGCTTGCGGAACTGCTCCCGACGATCACCCCGGATACCATGCGGGCCGATCAGAGGGAGCTTCG
The DNA here is from genome assembly GCA_002726945.1 of Deltaproteobacteria bacterium. Lineage (GTDB taxonomy): Bacteria > SAR324 > SAR324 > SAR324 > NAC60-12 > UBA8110. The sequence continues at coordinate 7,870 of PBTB01000111.1, forward strand.
GAAACGGTTCTCGGTGCTCATGATTGCCCCCTACGCCGCAAGTGCACTGGAGACGATGCTGGAGATTTCCGATCCATTTGAGGTTGGAAAGGGGCCGGACACGTTGCTGGGACGCTTCATCCCGGAGTTCAACGAGATGCGCTTCCTGCTGCGGAACCTCTCATATCACCAGCGTCCCGTCTGCCTGCACAGCCTGCGGGCCGTGCAGAACGGTGAGGAGGAGTTGGGACGCCTGCGCACCAAGTACCCGGAACTGCACCAGTTCCTGCAACGCAAGCACATCCTTGCCCTCAAGTGGGGGCTGCTCTTCCACGATGTCGGCAAGATCGACCCGCAGTCTCGCCACCAGATTTCCGGCACCTCGATTGCAGTGCGGGCGCTGGAACGGCTTGGTTACGACGATCCTGAGTTGTTCCAACTGGTCTCACTGCTCATCGTCCACCACATGACCGTGGTGCAGCTCAGCCGCACTTCCGCGTATTTCGATCAGGCGCTGCAGAGTTTTTTTGAAATCGCGGACCGCAACGTCCTCAACGTGGTGCTGCTCTACCTCGTCAACATCTCGGACTATCGGGCCGTCAGTGATGCCAACGAGCGCGACACACGTCACCTGCGCGATTTTTTCGATGAAGCCTTCAAGCTCTATGCGGAGATGCGTTCCTCCGGAATGCCTGGGGGTTCACTGGACGGGATCCAGACGTACCTTGACAACAAGAAGCAGGACCTTGAATTCGACACACGCATCCACCTGCTCATTGACCGCAGCCTTCAGGAGGACTTGGACCGCACCCTGTTGACGCCCTTGGAGCAGATCAATCCCCGTGAGCGGGAACAGCTTCGCAGTGGGGAAGGGGCCCTCAGCCAGTTGTGGCGCGAACTCAAGCTCGGTTCGTTGGACGCAAAGGGCATCAACCAGACGACCGACCGACTGATCAGGACGTTCCGCCAGCACCTGAGCAACGCAACGATCACGGAACTGACGGCGTCTTTCAATCCGGCGATCAACTGGTTCTTCACCGCCTTCCCGAATCGCTTCCTGCTCAGTGCGTCTCCAGATTTGCTCTCGCAGAACCTGAGCCTTTTCCAGCACACGGAACGGCGCGTAGTGGCGAGTGTGCTGACGAACGCACGTCGGCATGTGAACGGCCTCCTGCTCTATGCACACGTGCTTCCGGACATCCACCGCCGAGTCGCCTATGCCCTCTCGCAGCGGCAGTTCAACATCGAATCCGCGAAAATGAACAAGGTGCAGTTCCTCAACGGGCGCATCGGCTTCTGCTACTACGTCGAGGTTTCCCAGCGCAGCAAGTCCGAGCTGACCTTCCCCCGTGAACTCGAAACCTCCATCCTGCGAGATTCCCCGCCGCCCCTGCGTTCCGGATCGGAGCAGTACGACTACACCACGCGGGTGCAGATCGAGCACCTGGAGGACGACCAAAAGGGCTATCTGGTGGAAGAACGCCCCCCCAAGGTTGGAGACGGCCCCACGCGGTTCCGGCGACGCCCGCAGGAGTATCACTTGGTGCGCATCACTGCTGAAGACGCCTTTCTTGTTTACTACAAGATGGCGCTCGCCTTCGAACAGGCGCAGGTCCCCATCCAGCAGTCGCTGATCACCACCACCGGGCATCAGGTCACGGACACCTTCTACATCCTCCCGGAAGACCGACAGACGCTGCTCGCCTCCAACTTTGAGGAAAACCTGCGGCAACTGCTCTCAACCCCCACCGCAGCCTGAAATCACTTCAGTTGCATGAAGTGATTGTTTCAGGCTTGACAGCTTCGGACAATCCCTTATCCTCAACAGGCCCAGTATCGAGATGACGCAGAGGGATCTGGCCCGCTGATGCGTCAAGCAACCTTTGTGGCGCAAAGGTGCTCCTGCCAGCCCGTCGGATGCAAGTCCGGGAGGGGGCGATACGACTCGAAGGAGTAAACGCAAACCTCTCGGGTCCACTTCGCCTCTTCCTGTCTCCCGACTTCTCAAACCATCGCACTTGTGCTTGGGGGTTTACCTCCTTTTCGGACCTGAAACGATGACTCTGATTCTGCAAGAGGATTACCACGCGCTCCCGATTGTCGAGCAGAACCGCCTGCGCTGGATTCCCCCGGAGCGGGCGGAGCGGCAGGACATCCGCCCATTGCGCATCGGCATCCTCAACATCATGCCCCTTGGCGAGCAGTACGAGTTCAACATCCTCCATCCGCTTGGACTCTCCGTCCTCCAGATTGAACCGATTTGGATTCGGCTGGAGTCCCACACGTATCGAACCTGGCTTCCGGATCATGTTGAGAAGGTGTATGTGACCTACCAAGAGGCCGTGCGACAGCAGCCGCTTGATGGTCTCATCCTCACGGGGGCCCCGGTCGAGACGATCCGCTTTGAGGACGTGAACTACTGGGAGGAAACCAGCACGATTCTTCGGGAAGCCCGCCGCACGATCCCCAGCACGCTCGGACTCTGCTGGGCCGGGTTTGCGATGGCCTACTTGGAGGGCGTGGACAAGTTCAACTACAACCGCAAGCTTTTCGGGATTTATCCGCTCCGCAACCTCGATCCCTCCCACCCCGTCACGGGAGAGTTGGATGACGAGTTCTGGTGCCCGCAGAGCCGCCACGCCGGACTTGCCGATGAGGCAATGGAGCAAGCACAGCGTGATGGTCGGCTCAAGCTGCTCGCACATGGAGCGGATCCGGGCTACACTATTTTCGCCACTGCCGATGACCGTTTTCTCGCGCACACCGGACACCCGGAGTACAATGCGACCCGCCTCGCCGACGAAGCCGAGCGCGACCAGCACAACCCGGAAGTCCCGGCCCCCGCCAACTTCGACTTTCACAACCCCGTCAACCGCTGGCGCTCGCACCGTAACAACTTCTTCGGACAGTGGATTCGTCACTGCTACATGAGCATCAGCTTCAGGAACGGCGTTAGCAGTTAAGGATCATTGGGATTGCACAGCAAGTTGATGGTCTCAATGAAATGCTTCCTCCTCGAAGTTTCGGTTTCAGCGAGCCAGAATGAAGATGAGCACTGTCGCTCATATCATCCACACATCCAAGGAGGAAGCATGGTTCTCTTGACAACCGGGAGGAATCATATACAGTAAAGGATCGTACTTTCTACAAGTGGAATCCCAGTGAACCGGGCTAAGACCAATGTAGAGAAAATCTGTTGTATAGGCCGCATGCTTGCAGCCGCCGCTAACGCTGCAAAGGGCACGGTTTCTGTTGTGATTCCAATCCGGGGTGTTGCGGTGCTGGATGGCATCGGCGGAGGTTTTTGGGATCCGGAGGCCGGTCGGGTCGGCTGCGAATCGATCACAGGAATCTTGAACCGGGCATCCCGGTAATCAAGTTGGACCACAACATCAACGATCTCCCCTTTGCCGACAAGGCGGCTGAAATACTGCTGGAAATTTTTGGAAGAACGTTTCCCGTTTGTGGAGAGCTACAATGAAAGACAAACTCAATATGATAAGATTATTATGTATGACTTTAATGGAAAGATAGCAATTGTAACCGGTGCCGGAGGTGAGCATGGGATTGGCCGCGCCATTGCCTTAAGATTAGCTAAGGAGGGTGCGAATCTTGTCGTCAATGATCTGACAAAAAATCCAAAGAAATCTTCCGTGTGGACAGGCCTCCCTGCTGTTGTGGAAGAAATCGAAGCCCTTGGTCGCAGGGCTATTGCCATTGAGGGAGATATTTCGGATTCCGGACAAGTCAACTCTTTGGTGCAGCGTACCATCCAGGAATTTGGACAGATTGATATTTTGGTCAATAATGCCGGAGCACCTGCAGGTCCGGATCGGGTACCAATTGTTGAGTTGGATGAAGAGGTGTGGGACCAGGTTCAGCGCGTCAACGTAAAGGGGACATTTCTATGCTGCAAGGCCGTCTCCAAAGTACTTATCGATCAGGGGCATGGTGGCAAGATTATCAATATATCCTCTATGGCGGGCCTCAATGCTGTTGCCAGGTTTGGTGCCTATTGCGCCTCTAAATTTGCTGTAAGAGGATTTACTCAGGTCTTGGCAAAGGAACTGGGGCGGTATGGCATTCAGGTGAATGCGATCTGCCCAGGGATGGTCATTACCGAGAGGTTTTATGATATTGCCGAGGCATTGGCACCGGAAGGGGTAAAAACCGAAGAATTGTTAGATAAAATGGAAAAACAGGCTATTTCTGATACCCCGTCGGGTAGAGTTCCTACAACTGATGATGTCGCCAAAATAGCGGTCTTTCTTGCTTCTTCAGAAGCAGATTTTCAAACAGGTATGTTATTTACAGTAGATGGAGGCAGATCTATGTATTGAATGGATGTGGAAGAGAGGACATACAAGCTGACAGGCAAAAATCATTATCTTTAAACAATTTAAATTTATCAGGAGATAAAAATGTCAAAAATGACAGGCAGTCAATTTATCAGTGAAACATTCAAAGGTTATGGAGTGAAACATCTTTTTGTGATGCCCTATGTATTGAATCAAGTGATGCGTGATAGCGAGAAACTTGGTCTTCGGAGCATTATGTGTCACTCGGAAAAAGGGGCGGCATACATGGCGGATGCCTATGCACGCATCAGCCGTCGCCCTTCCGTCTGCATGGCTCAGTCGGTAGGTGCGGCGAATCTCGCAGCAGGACTTCAGGATGCCTATCTGGCCTGTTCTCCTGTCATTGCACTCACAGGGCGTCTCCAGCAGATCAAGCAGCAGCGCAACGCCTACCAGGAAATCAATCACTCAGGCCCCTTCTCTTCTGTTACCAAGTACGATGGACTCGTAACCTCAGCAAAGGAACTCCCTTTTTTCCTCAGACAGGCATTCAGGGAAGCAACCTCTGCGACACCAGGCCCTGCCCATCTTGATTTTTATGGAATAGACGGTTCATTTGTCGCAAATGATACCGCGGAGCTTGAAGTGGTCATAGAGGAACCTTTCTCCAGAATTCCCCCCTTTCGTCCTGAACCCGAAATTTCACTTGTTCTTGAAGCATTAAAACTTCTAGCTCAGGCTGAGCGTCCTCTCATTTTGGCAGGAGGAGGAGTCACTGCATCCGGTGCGGAAAATGAACTGCTGGAATTGGCTGAAAAATTATCAATTCCTGTGGCAACTGCGCTCAATGCAAAAACATCCATTCCCTGGGACCACCCTCTTTCGGTTGGAGTCCCAGGGGTCTATTCGCGTGAATGCTCCAATAAAATTGTTTGCCAGGCTGACCTGGTTTTCTTCATAGGAAGTCATACAGGTGGTCAGGTAACACATGACTGGAGGATACCTCCTGCGGGTACAGATGTGATACAACTTGACATCAACCCGGCTGAACTTGGTCGTTCATATCCCATCAAGCTCGGGATGCAGGGTGATGCCAAAGCTTCTTTGAGAAAAATGATCGAACAAGCAGGAAACTCCTCTCCAGGAAAACAGTGGCTTTCTTCAGTAAAAAAACAGGTATCTGATTGGCGTGAGGAAGTCTCTCAATATGTTGATTCTGAGGAAATTCCCATGCGTCCAGAACGTCTATGCCGGGAACTTTCAGACTCGATGCCTTCAGATGCAGTACTGATTTCAGACACCGGGCACTCTGGTGTATGGACGGGAAGCATGGTCGACTTCAAGCATCCTGGCCAGTCCTTCCTAAGATGTGCGGGATCACTTGGCTGGGGCATCCCGGCGACCATTGGTGCGAAATGCGCCGCTCCTGATCGTCCAGTGGTCTGTTTTACTGGAGACGGAGGAGTCTACTACCATCTCACCGAACTTGATACGGCTCTTCGCTTCGGCATCAACCCGGTTATCGTGGTCAACAACAACAGTTCCCTCAACCAGGAGCAGGGAGGCGTTGAGGGCACCTATGGAGGGAGGAGTTCGCTAACTGATGAGAAATGGATACTTTCAGAATTGGATTTTGACAAGGTTGCAGAGTCCATTGGATGCTTCGGGATTCAAGTCAGGAAACCCTCTGAGTTTGAGGGAGCCCTGGACCAGGCATTGCAATCAGGGAAACCCGCACTCATTGATGTAAAGACCCATATTGAGAGCATTGCTCCAGGTGCTTGGCTTCCAAATAATTAATTATGCATGAAAAACATATTGCAGTCATTGGGGCAGGTCTTATGGGCCATGCCCTTGCTCTTGTCTATGCATTAGGAGGTCATAAGGTATGTATCACAGATAGCAATTTAGAAACCCTGGCAGGGTCAAAAGCCTTGATGATAAGCGCTCTTGATCTGCTTTCTGAGGGGGGTGAAGTCGCTGCAAGTTGGAATCATGGTAAACTCTCTCAGTCAGTCACTTGGTGCAAAACGCTTGAAGAAACCCTACCGGGTGTAGATTTAGTGGTGGAAGCCATCAGTGAGTCATTGGATGCAAAGAGGGCACTTTACGAAAAACTTGATCCGTTGCTGAACGAGGATTGTGTCCTGGCCTCGAACACCAGTGGGCTGGATGTTTTTCCTGTAGTTCCTGCATCTCTCCAAAAACGCACACTCATGATGCACTGGTATTCTCCTCCTTATCTTTGTGATCTGGTAGATATTGCTGGCGGCCCTTATACGGATCCCAAATTGGTGGAGGAGATGGTTGCTCTGGTGAAATCACTGGGAAAGGAGCCTGTTGTATTTAAAAAGTTTGTACCCGGTTACGTTGCCAATCGGATTCAGGCTGCCATTCGACTTGAGGTATTTGATTTACTGGACAAGGGTCTAGTGACTCCAGAAGATGTTGACCGATCCGTTATCCATGGTCTGGCACTAAGAATCCCAATCCTTGGTGTCCTTGCAAAATCTGATTTTAGCGGGCTACCGTTGGTACAGAAAATTACTGCAAATAAGAGTTATACCCCACCAGAATTGAAAGGGAATTGTACAAGCTTGGATCGATTGCTGGCAGAAGGAAATTCTGGAGTTAGAAGTGGCAAGGGATTCTTTGATTGGGGTGAAAAAAATCCCGAAGAGTTATTTCGAGAAAGGAATAAAAAACTGTTGAAACTCAAGAAAACTCTACGTGAAATCAAGCCCATGCTGGGTGCCCCAAACTGATTAGAAGACCGTGCCCTGTCGACTAACTCGACGAGGAACTGTTTGAGATGTGGACCTTCCTGTGGGTCGATGGAATGGAGCCGATTGTTCTTTTGGTCAAAGTCGCTCAGATTGGGGTGAACCTAAAAAACAAGCACTGAGGGGGAGAATGATCATAGGAGTTCCAAGGGAGGTGCATGCGGAAGAGCGTCGGGTGGCGCTGGTTCCGGACGCCGTGGTGAAGTTGCAGGAGCTTGGCTTCAAGGTGCTGGTGGAGTCTGGCGCCGGGGCCAGGGCCTGCTTTCCGGACGAGTTGTATCGTGAAGCCGGGGCGGAACTGGTGGACGAACCCAGCGTGATTTGGGAACACAGCGACTGGATCGTCAAGGTCCGGGAACCGCAGCGGCATCCCAAACTCCGCAAGCAGGAAACGGGCTTGCTCCGCGAAGGCCAAATCCTCACCGCCCTCCTCGCTCCCGGACAAAACCCCAACCTTTTGAAAAAGCTCGCCCGCCAAAAAGTCACGGCACTCGCGCTGGAGGCCGTTCCGCGCATTAGCCGTGCCCAGTCAATGGACGTCCTTAGTTCAATGGCGAACATCTCCGGATACCGAGCCGTCATTGAGGGGGCGCATCACTTCGGGCGTTTCTTCATCGGACAGATCACTGCAGCAGGCAAGATCCCTCCAGCAAAGGTGCTGGTCATCGGTGCCGGGGTGGCCGGGCTTTCTGCGATTGGCACCGCGCAACATCTCGGTGCGATTGTGCGGGCCTTCGACACGCGCCCGGCGGTCAGGGACGAGGTCCGCAGCATGGGAGCCGAGTTTCTGGAACTTGACCTTGCGGAGGACGGCACCGGAGCGGGCGGCTATGCAAAGGAGATGAGCGCGGAGTTCATCAAGGCGGAAATGGCCCTGTTCGCAGAGCAGGCCAAGGAGGTGGACATGATTGTCACCACCGCCGCGATCCCAGGAAAAAAAGCACCCACACTGATCACGGAAGCGATGGTGCAGAGTATGAAGCCCGGTTCGGTGATCGTCGATCTCGCCGCCGCATCCGGGGGCAACTGCGAGTTGACCGAACCCGGCAAGGTGACTGAAGCGCATGACGTGACCATCGTTGGAAGCACCGACGGACCCAGCCAGTTGGCGACGCAGGCGAGTCAGCTTTTCAGCAACAACCTGTTCAAGTTGATCAAACATCTTGGAGAAGCGGAAGCCTTCAAGCTCAACTTGGAGGATGAGATCACCCGCTCAGTCACGGTCACGCACAAAGGCGAAATCCTCTGGCCCCCTCCTGCTCCCAAGGCGAAACCCAAACCCGCCGAACCGCTTGTGTCACCGCCGGAACCTGTGGTTCCACAGTCGGTGGCTCCAAGTATTTTCAACGGCAAGGTTGTGATTGGATTTGTAGCCGTTTTAGCCGTTTTAGTGGGGTGGGGTGGGTCTTCCACGTTCCTGTCCCACCTCACGGTTTTTGTCCTCGCCTGCTTTGTGGGCTACATGGTAGTCTGGAACGTCACACCTGCGCTTCACACCCCCTTGATGAGCGTCACCAACGCGATCAGCGGGATCATCGTCATCGGCGGGATGGTCCACCTTGGCGGCAACCAGCCGTGGCTTGCCGCGCTTGCCGTGTTGATCGCCACCGTCAACATCGTTGGAGGCTTCCTCATCACCCACCGCATGCTTGGTATGTTCCGGAAGTAGGGGCGGATGACCAGCCGCGCTTGTCACCAGCAACCGACCACCAGCAACCAATAACCGAAAATTATGCCTGAAGGAATCATCACGGTCGCTTACCTTGCGGCCAGTATCCTGTTCATTCTCAGCCTCGGCGGGCTTTCCAAGCAGGAGACCGCCCGACGTGGAAATCTTTATGGTATCGCCGGAATGGTCATCGCCATTCTGGCAACGATCTCGCTCATCCGGGACGGCTCCGGGTTTCTCTGGCTGATCCCGGTGGTCGGCATCGGCGGGGCAGTGGGCTGGGTGGTCGCCAAGCGTGTGGAGATGACCGCCATGCCGGAACTCGTTGCAATCCTCAACAGCTTCGTTGGTTTGGCGGCGGTGCTGGTGGGCATTGCCAGCTCCTTTGAAGCCGGTCAGTTTTCTGGATCTGCGCTGGTGATCCACGAGATTGAAATCATCCTCGGAGTGCTGATTGGAGCCTACACCTTCACCGGCTCGGTCATCGCCTTTGGAAAACTCCGGGGGCTGATCGGCAGCAAACCGTCAATGCTGCCATTGCGGCATCAACTCAACCTCGGCATGCTCAGCGCTTGTGGGGTGCTGGGAGCGGGAATTGTGATGGCCGAACCGGCTTCGCAAGTGACGCTGCTCACCGCAATCGCTCTCATCGCCGGATTGCTCGGGGTCAACATGATCATGGCCATCGGTGGAGCGGACATGCCGGTGGTGGTTTCAATGCTCAACAGCTATTCCGGCTGGGCCGCTGCTGCTGCGGGATTCATACTCGCCAACGACCTGCTCATCATCACCGGGGCGCTTGTTGGCAGCAGCGGGGCGATCCTCAGCTACATCATGTGCCGGGGCATGAACCGCTCCTTCGTCAGCGTGATTGCAGGTGGCTTTGGAGTCGCGGAAGGCACCGTGGTTGCTTCCGGAAAGTCCGGAGTCGAAGCGCAGGAATTTTCGCACGAGGAGGTGGCCGCTGCGCTGAAAAACTCCAGCAGCGTCGTCATCGTTCCGGGTTATGGAATGGCCGCCGCACAGGCACAATATGTGGTCCGGGAGATCACGGAAACCCTTGCCAAACTCGGCACCAAGGTGCGCTTTGCAATCCATCCCGTTGCTGGGCGGCTTCCGGGACACATGAACGTCCTGCTCGCCGAGGCAAGTGTGCCCTACGACATCGTGATGGAGATGGAGGAGATCAACGGGGATTTCGTGGAAACCAACCTTGTGCTGGTGATCGGCGCAAACGACATCGTCAATCCGGACGCCCTCAGTGATGCCACAAGCCCGATCTACGGAATGCCGGTGCTGGAGGTCTGGAAATCGGAGCGGGTGGTGGCGCTCAAGCGCAGCATGGCCACGGGGTATTCCGGGGTGGAAAACCCGCTCTACTTCCGGGACAACACCCGCATGCTCTTCGGCGACGCCAAGGAAAGCCTCACCAAAGTCGCAGCGGCGCTGAACTGAGTTCTCAGATTTTCTTCCACCGTCAGGTAAGTTTGCGTAAGTCCTGAGGAATACGGAGATGATCCAGTTTCCCATCAGAGCTTTGCTAAGTGAAGAGAAGCGCACGACTACTGGTCTTGCCGCATACCTCGCCATTTTCGAGTGGGCGCACAATCTCCAGTGAGTCACCGCCGGACTCCTCAGAACCCTGATGATCCCCGGATTCACCTGTTTTCCGACATGAGTCACCACCTTACCTGCAATGGTTCCGGGGTGTCAAGCGGGATAGGATCAGCGGCAGTTTTGGCGCAGTTCTTTGGCCAAAGCGGCCCTGTTTCTGAAGAGTTGCTGCTGGGTGAGGGCAGCGGATTTGCGATGCTGGCCGTTGAGGATTTCCTGAAAGCGTTGTTGCTGTTTCTCGCCGAGCTTCACCCCTTTGCGGAAGCGGTACCAGATGTTGTTGTTGATGAGTCGGTCATGCTCGGCCGTGTGTTCGCTGCGGCCCCGCTCGGTCTTGACGTACTCCTTCACGTCGCGGAGACAGCGGGCTTTGCCGTGCTGGCGGAGGTAGAGGCGGTCGGTGGCGAATTCCTGGGCGAATCCCCATCCGGGAAGGACGAAGCACAGCAGACCCAGCAGGACTCCGGAGGCTCGTCGGAAGCAAACATGCAACATGGGGTTAAAGTTCTTGCGGAAATGTGCCGATGTAGAGGAACAGTTAAAACGCTCCCATGGACGGGAGCTGCTCTTGGACAAGCAAGTTTGGAGCCGCAGAAGCAAGGTGGGACTGGAGGTTTTCCTTGAAGTCGAACCCCGGATTCCGAGGACCGTGCTGTGTTGTTTGGCACTTGTGCGGCGGTGAAGTTGCCCTCGGGAGGGGCTTGCTCCAACCTGTCATGGCCAAGCCGCCCCATTTGGACGGGTGGACTGTTTCATCGTGAAGACGGGCGTTCGCATCCGGACGTATTCGTCCACCCTCTCCTTCCATTTGGAGGTTGGCGTCGACTGTCTTGCTTGCTAAACGGAAATATTCGCTAATGATGGAGAGAATGGCATGACCCCTTCAGAGCAAAAAATCGAGCAGTATCACACGCTCGTTGGTGACGACACCAGTTATCGGTTTGAGCAAAACGTATCTCATGCGGTGCAAGAACTTGCGGAGTCGTTCAGAGTAGTTTTTTGGATAACGAGTCCAAGGTTGATTATGCGACCCACGTCTTTGCGAAGATGCTGGACGACCTTTCGGATTTCCTGGAGCATCCCACCATCATGAACTGAGCGCATGGTTTCCCCGCCGTCCGGGACGCTGCGGACGTGGTTGCGTTGCCAGCAGTGGCGGTGGACGCTAAGGCGGGCGGGGATCACCAGCGTGGCGGGCAGCGTGCTGCTGCTCGGACTGTGCTTGCTGCACATCCCGGAACTGCCGCGCTGGCAGTGGGGACTGCTGGATGGTTTGCTGCTGGTCGTGGTGGCGTGGGCTGCATGGTTGGGGAGTTCTCCGGAACGGCTGCTGCCCCGCATTGCCCAACGCGATTACGCGCTGGCCGAAGCCCTGCGGACCGAACTGGAACTGGCGTCTGCACCTACGGGCACGGACCTTCACGAGCAGTTTCGGAAGCGGCATCGTCAGCAACTGGAAGTTACCCTCCAAAACTCCGAAAACCGCTTCTTCCCGCGCTGGCACCTCCCGTGGTTGATCGTGGTGGCGGTGCAGGGGGCTCTGGTGCTTTTCCTGTTGCACGGAGCTCCGAATTTCCGGCAACTTGATGCACTCGTTTTCGCCCCGCCGAAAATCCCCCAAACCTATCGACTGCTTTTTCCCGCATACCTCAACCGCCCCCCGGAAGTTTTCCCGAAACCACCTGACTCACTGGCCGTTCCACAGGGCAGTCGTTTGGAAATCACGCTGCTCACCACTCCGCCGCATGGCGATGCAAGCGGCTTCTCCGACGCTGCGGAATTCCGCCCCTTGCGCTGGCAGGAGGTCTCCGGACGCTGGAGTGCTTCACTGACCCTTGAAAACTCGGGCTCCCTCCGGCTCGACTGGCGGGTGCAAAACGTGGCGATTCAGGTACATCCGGACGAAGCCCCACTGCTGGTCGTGACCTGGCCCAGACTGCCGCACATTTTCGACAGATCCACACTGCCTGTGGATCTGCTTGCAGAGGACGACCACGGGCTTGAGCAGATTGTGCTGCACTACCGCATCGCATCCAGCGGACGCCCCTACCGCGAAATCGTCCAGTCCTTTGAGGATCGCTTCCAAAACCATCAGGAACTCTTTGAGTGGAGCTTGTCCGGAAGCGCCCTGCAGGCCGGGGACAACGTGACGGCCTGGGTGGAGGCTTCCGACAAAGACACCCTGCACGGTCCGCACGTCACCCGCTCCGGAGAGTTTCAGTTTGTCGTCGAAAGCCAGCGCGAGTTTCACAAGAGCCTCCTGCGACGTCTCCGGATGGTCAGCCGCCTCCTGCGCGAATTGGTCAACGCCCTCGACCTCCGTGATCTTCCGGACACCGAGGCTGAGGAGGAGCGCATCCTTGGAATCCTTGTTGACCTTGAAGCAGACGCCCCGCACGATCCCCTGCTTTCCGAACAATTCCGTGGCTTCATCGGAGAGCTACGCAGGCAACTCCACCACTACCAGCGCCAGCGCCAGCAGGTTGCACCGAAGACCTAGAGTTTGTTCCGTGAGCTTGATGCCCAGATCAAACAGGGGCTCGATCCGCTCCACTTGCTCAACCCCGGAAAAATCCTGCCCTCCTGATTCCTTGGTGTGGCAGGTTTTTTCCACAGAATCCTGCCCGATTCCTCCTGTCTCGCTCTGGAATTTCTCTGGGTTCCCCCGATCATGTAAAAAAATTATTTTCAATAAAAACAGTGACATCATTGGTTTTCTGGTCGTGGATTAACCTGTGGGTCTGCAATTTGCTCTAAGGACAATCAGGGGCACAACGCCGTGAGGCGGGCCGCCCAGGAAAATCATTCAACCCTCGTGTGAAAGGAGCATTCTATGACCACGGAGATCAGCCGGGACAAGCTTGACGATGCTTTGTCTCGCTACCTCAAGAGAGGCGGGAAGATCAACCGCATTGAAAAGGTGGTGGGAGAACCCGTGTTGGGCTACGATTTCTTGATCACTGAAGACGTGCTGGAGATGAAGGACGTCCAGGATCCGGAACTCTATTGAGTCCTATGAGAGAGTCGTCGTCATCTCTTCAGGATTTTCAACCCACCCCTGCTGAGCTTCATGGACCGAAGCTCGTTTCCCCCTTTGAACCGATCACCGTCGGTTTTTCCTCTTCTCCCTGTCTTGGACAGTCAACCCCTTGAGTGTTGTTTTTCTGAAAATCGGGAACGAAAACTGTAAGCCGGGGTAAACGCACCGGAAAACGCCGCCTCTTTGCAAAATCCCCATCCTTGAGAGGGTGAATTTTGCTGAGAACAGGCACCAACCCTCAAGAGGGGGACTATCCATTTGTAACTATTGAAGCAATTCGCCAGATATAGTCAAAACTATAGGTTCTAGCACACATTCTACTAAAATACAGGAAGTCAATTCATTGATATTAAACAATATTAACCCAAGATAACAGTGTTCGGTTCTTAACGTCTTTTACTATAAGAGCAACTGCTGGAGAAAATGAGGGGTGAAAGCGGTTTTGGTGGTTGGGTGCCAAATACAAAATTATGGCTCTCTCACGGAAATGGAGGGGTTTTGTCCAGTTAAGTAACCACCGTTTGTGGCCACGAAGATACACTTTAAAATGGGAATAAAAAGAGTATAGTATGGATTTAGAATACACAAAAGAAGAAGAACTTTTTAGAGATGAAGTCAAAGATTGGATAAATGAAAATCTTGCAGATTCTCTAAAAAATAAAGTCCTAATGCATAAACGTTTAACCAAAGAAGATTATTCATTTTGGCATGATAAATTAAAAGCTAAGGGATGGTTATGTTGGCATTGGCCTACTGAGTATGGTGGCACTGGATGGACACCGGTATTGAAACATATTTTTGAAGAAGAAATGATTACTGCTGGAGCACCAAGAATAGTTCCTTTTGGTCCAAATATGCTAGGGCCTGTGTTAATAAAATATGGTTCTGAAGAACACAAAAGTTATTATTTAAAAAGAATCTTAAATTGTGAAGATTGGTGGTGTCAGGGATACTCAGAACCTGGGTCAGGATCAGATTTAGCATCCCTCAAAACAAAAGCAGAAAAGTCAGGAAACCACTACATTGTGAATGGTCAAAAAACTTGGATTACCCTCGGACATTATGCAAACAAGATGTTTTGTCTAGTGAGAACGGATGCTAATGCTCAGAAACCACAGGCAGGGATTTCTTTTTTGTTGATTGATATGAAATCTCCAGGTATAGAAATTAGACCAATCGTAACATTAGATGGAGAGCATGAAATTAATGAAGTTTGGTTGACAAATGTAAAAGTTCCAGTAGAAAACCTTGTTGGCAGGGAAAATGAGGGTTGGACCTATGCAAAGTATCTTTTAACTTATGAAAGAACAGGTATTGCCGGTGTTGGTTTTTCAAAACAACTTTTAAATCATTTAAAACAGATTTCCAAAAGAGAGAAAAAAAATGGAAAACCACTCATTGAGGATCCTATTTTTTCCTGCAAGTTGTCAGAAATAGAAATTGATCTTATGGCGATGGATATTTTTAATCTCAGAGTTATAAGTGCTGCTGGAAAAGAAAAGGCTCCAGGGCCTGAAAGTTCACTTTTAAAAATTAAAGGAACTCAAATAAGACAAAAAATTTCTGATCTGTTGCGTCAAGCAGTAGGTCCATATGCATCCCCTTATATCCCTGAAAGCTTTGACGAAGGCTACAATGAAGAACCCATTGGTCCAGAAGATAGCATGTTACATGCAAGACAATATTTTAATTTGAGAAAACTCTCAATTTACGGAGGTTCAAATGAAATTCAGAAAAATATTGTAGCAAAAGCACTATTGGGAATGTGAGATAAATATGGATTTTTTATTATCTGAAGAACGTCAAATCTTAAGTGACACAGTTGATAAATTTTTTTCTAAAAATTATTCAATTGAGAAACGGTTTAATGGTATAAATTCTGATGATGGTTTTGACAAAACCATTTGGGCTGAATCATGTAATTTGGGTATCGTTTCAGCTTTAGTCCCGACTGAATTTGGGGGTTTTGGTGGAACTGGAGAGGATATTGCGGTGATTTTTGAAATAATAGGAAAACATCTTGTGGTGGAACCTTTTCTTTCTACAGCAATATTAGGATCAGTACCACTTTGGAAAAAAAATTACAAAAATTGTGGAAATTTAAT
This sequence comes from Deltaproteobacteria bacterium, assembly GCA_002726945.1. GTDB lineage: Bacteria > SAR324 > SAR324 > SAR324 > NAC60-12 > UBA8110. The sequence continues at coordinate 23,358 of PBTB01000111.1, forward strand.
ACCTGAAATTTGTAATGGAAACATGCACTCAACACTTGCATTTTTAGAAGCTAACTCAAGATATTCCCCTTCAGTTGTTGAAACACAGGCCAATCTCCGGAGCACCAAATACTTTTTATCAGGTCATAAAGCTGTTGTTATGAACGCAATCATGTCAGATTACATGATTGTAAGTGCTAGACTTGAAGGTGAAATCGACAGCGAAGATGGGATAGGCTTATTTATTGTTCAGAAAAATGCAAAGGGTTTAAAATATAGAAACTACGGTACTATAGACTCTGGTCTTTCTTCCGATTTATGGTTTGATGATGTTGAGGCAGAGTTAATAGATGATAATGCATATGACTTGCTTGAAACAACCTGTTCATTTGGAAATTTGGCTTTAGCTGCAGAGGCTGTTGGCATAATGGGGAAAATTAAAAAAACTACTCTGGAATATTTAAAAATAAGAAAACAATTTGGAAAGCCGCTAAGTTCTTTTCAAGTTTTACAACATAGAATGGTTGAATTAGTGACAGAAATTGAACAAGCAAAATCTTCAATGATGTTAGCATCTGCATACCTAGATAAAGATAGATTTGTTAGAGAGAAATATATATCTGGAGCAAAAAATCTTGTTGGTAGAGTTGGAAAGCTTGTTGCAGAGGAAGCTATTCAAATGCATGGTGGCATCGCAATGTGCTGGGAATATGATATTGCTCATTATGCAAAAAGATTAGTAATGATTGATCATGTTCTTGGTGATGCAGATCATCATCTTGAGAGATTTAATTTCTTTTCAAATTTAAACTAAAATCTTGTTTTTAGATAGTCCCCCCTCTTGAATGTTGGTGCCCGTCCTCAGCAAGGTTCACCCTCTCAAGTGTTGGGATTTTGCAAAGAGACGGCGTTTTCCCCGGTTTACAGTTGTTTTTCCGTTTTCAGGGGAACAACACTCAAGCGGGAGGCTGCCGGTTATTAGGCCTGTGAACAAACAATATTTTCGTTAGAGGAATGTATTATGCCAGAATTTACCAAGAACGATGTCACAATTCACCATGAGGAGTCCGGATCCGGCTTCCCCCTGCTAGTCACCCCAGGCGGTGGACTGAATTCCGTCGCCAGTGGTTGGCCTCGACAGGTAATCAACGCGTTCGAGGAATTTTCAAGCGATTTCCGTTGCATCACCATGGACCAGCGTAACGCCGGCGGCGGGTCCACTGGACCGGTCCAGGTAAATGACCCGTGGGGAGCCTTCGCAGACGACCAACTAAGCCTGATGGACCACCTCGGTGTACGGCAGTTCGGCTTTATTGGTTTCTGCATCGGAGGTCCGTTCGCGCTCAAGCTGATGGAACGTGCGCCAGACCGCATAGTGGCCGGCGTGCTCTGCCAGCCTGTTGGGAGCAACGCGGCATTCCCGGATTCCATGTATGACGCCGGCCAAAATCAATGGGCCCCCGGCCTTATGGAACAACGGTCAGACCTGAACCAAGAGACGATTGACGCCTACCTGCATAACCTATATCGAGACCTTGAACCTGACTTCGTCTACAGTGTGTCGCGGGACTTCGTTCGTTCTTGCCAAACACCAATACTGGTTATGCCGGACAATACGCCGGCGCACTCGTACGAAGTTGCGATCGAAGTAGGTGAGTTAGCGCCTAACGCCACGACCACAGTCTATCCCTGGAAAGAAGATCCAGATGTGCTGGCTGCAACGATCAATCAGGTTCGTGAATTCCTGAAATCCCACCAACCCTAGCCCCGCGTTTCACTCTTCGGGTACACAAACAAGAAAAGGCCATCCAAAATGATGGCCTTTTGCCGTGAACTGGGGGAAACGCACCGGGAAATGCCGTCTCTTTGCAAAATCCCCACACTTACAGGGCACATTTTGCTGAGGACAGGCACCAACACTCAATAGGTTGGTGGAGGGCATCCTGTCTTGCCACTCCCTGAATCCCACAGGGCAGTTTACAGACACAGCAAAGCCCGTTAGCCTAATCCAGGGACAACACCATCACTTTTTGGAAATCATGCGTCTGTTGAGTTGGAACATCCAGTATGGTAAAGGCGGTGCGGATGGCCACATCGACCTGAAGCGCATTGCCCGCGTGATCCGCAGCCGCGAGTTGCCGGACGTGATGGGACTTCAGGAAATCTCGCGCTGGGATCCAAACACGGATTCTGGAGCCGATCAACTGGAGCAGTTGTGCCAACTCTTTCCGGAATACCAAGCCTTTTACGGAGCTGCACTGGAGCGTTCAGGCGGGGTTGACGGTAAACTCCGGCAGTTCGGCAATCTGATCCTTTCCCGATTTACCCCCACGCAGGTGCGGCATCTGCCCCTCACTTCCCCAGCGGATGCCAAGGCGTGTTCGATGCCGAGGATGCTGAGTGAGGTGACCGTTGAAGCCGATCTCGGTTGGATGCGCTTTGCGACCACTCATCTTGAATTCTTCTCCCCCCGCCAGCGAAAAGCTCAAGCTAGGCGCATCCGGGAACTGCATTTGGAGGCATCCGCACAAACGCGACAACCGCCACAGGATCGCCCTGAAACCCCGTTCACGCAGGTGCCGCAGTCCACCTCAATGATCGTCTGCGGCGATTTCAACTTTTTGCCGGACAGCACCTCTTACCGTCTGCTCACGGAAGCCGTCAAAGCCCCGGATCATGCTCTGGTGGATGCGTGGAAAAGGTGGCAGCCGGAAGCCCCCCACCCGACGACCTGCGGGTTGCACGATGTGGAACAATGGCCGGAGGGCTCGCACTGCCGGGATTTCTTCTTCATCACCAACGATCGGGTGGATGCGGTTCAAAAGATCGAGGTGGACACCGAAACCACTGCCTCTGATCACCAGCCCGTCTGGCTGGAATTAGGAAAATCCTGATGAACGCAATGGCCCCCGTTACCATTTACCACTTGGAAATGACCGCGCCCGATGCCCTGAACGAAAAGCAGGAGTCGCATGGGTTGCAGATCGCGGAGTGCAAGGTCAAGCAGTACCCACTCAATCGTTTTTTGTACGAATGGGTTGGGGGTCCGTGGCACTGGACGATCAAGCTCTCATGGACGAATGAACAGTGGCAGGAGTACGCCGAAGCGGAAAATCTCCGGACGTGGGTGGCCTATTCCCAAGGCTCCCCAGCAGGCTTCTACGAATTGCAACAAGCGGAGGGGGGGCATGTGGAACTGGCCTGCTTCGGCCTTGCCCCCAAGTTCATTGGGCAGGGGTTTGGCGGGTATTTACTCTCCCATGCCCTCAAAATCGCCTGGAGCTTGGGTGGCACCAAACGTGTGGGAGTCAACACCTGCTCGCTCGATCACCCCAGTGCCCTGCGGAATTATCAGGCTCGCGGATTTGAAATCTACCGCACGGAAACCCAATGATCACAATCATTACTGAAAATGAAGACCGCTGCGAAATCGCATGATTTGAAAGTCAGCGAACGCCCGTGGGGCAGTTACCAAGTGCTTGCGGATGAACCCGATCACAAGGTCAAGCGCATCACCGTGAAACCCGGAGAACGCCTCAGCCTCCAGCGCCACCAATGCCGCGCCGAACACTGGTTTGTGGTTTCCGGAAGCGGGCGAGTGACGCTCGACGCGGAGCAGATCGACTTGAACGCGGGCGAGGCCGTGGATATTCCGTATCAAACTAAACACCGCATTGAAAACATTGGTGCGGAAACTCTCGTCTTCGTGGAGGTGCAAACCGGCGATTACTTTGGCGAGGACGACATCGAACGCTTTGAGGACGACTATGGGCGTTCAGGTTAAGGAAATTTACTGAAATGAACATACCATCTTGCCCCACATTGAGCAGGTTGTTTTTTAAAAATTAGGATTTAATTCGTAATAAAATCAGTAACTTATAAATAGTCCAATAAAATCAGTAACTTAGGATTTATGTTAAAAAACATAATATTATCAA
>PBTB01000112.1 GCA_002726945.1 Deltaproteobacteria bacterium
CGCTTCACCTATTTGCCGACATGAGCCAAAAAATCTTGCCGCATACGTCGCCATTTTCGAGTGGGCGCACAATCTCAAGCGAGTCACCGCCGGACTCCTCAGAACCCTGATGATACCCAGTTTCACCTATTTGCCGACATGAGCCAAGTTTTTGATTGCCCAGAAACACCGATCCCGGATTCGATCCCCAGCGTTTCAGAGACCCTTCCCGGCTATGGCGTTCCCCGACCATGCGGCTGACTTCTTCTTGCAGCGCCTCTTCAACAGCCATCAACCCGAGGGGAATCAATTGTTGAATCAGCAGCAAGCTGCTGTCAAACCCGCAGTCGCCCCCGACCAGCTCCGTGTAAGCGGCCACTCGGTCTTTCACATTGCTTTTTGATCGCTTCTCTTTCACTGTCTTCATCAGATCTCCTTGAAGGTGGATTGAGGTATGTTGGAAAAACTGCTTCAACATACCGGAGAGGAGGTCATGTTTCAAATTTCAACTAATCATAGGACATTCTCGAGGCCTTTGCCATCCTGATGCTCCCGAATTTCTTCAAAACCATCGCCTATCTTTTGTGAAGTGCATAACAGGCTCTAAGATCTTGAATTTCGGTGTTTCACCCTTGTTTGCCACACTTCCTTTCACTCGCAATCCATGTTCAAACCTTTGTTGCTGGCTGCTGCGGCACTAACACTGGGGGGGCTTCTACTCTTCGTGTTCAACCAACCCGACATGATCACCGCCGAACGCTCCGGATCCCCCATCGCCACCGATCTTGAGACCAGCCTGCTCGTTCGTATTGAAATCTCCGGGGCAGACCGCGATCTCGCCCTTGTTTTGAATGAGGGAGGTTGGGCTGATGACAAGAGCAAGTACCCCGCACAGGTGGAGGCCATCTCCCAATTGTTGCTCACCCTGACCACCACCATGGTTGGCGACCGCGTGACGGACAATCCTGAACGCCACGGACGCTTTCAAGTGCTGGCGCCTCCAAAAACTCTGGATGAGCGGGATTCCGAAAAACATGCCGACTCATTGCGACTGCTGGATGCTTCCGGAACTCCGTTGCTGGCGCTGCTCGCCGGAAAAAATCGGGATCAGGGTCAGGGCCAGTACATCCGTTATGCCGACTCGGAGGAGGTTTATTTGGTGCCGGAACGGCTTTCGCTGTCCGGAGCCCCCGCCGATTGGTTGGAAACGGAGCTGCTCAACTTAGAAGAAAGCCTTTTCCGGGAAATCCGCATCACGAAATCCAGCGGCGAATTCCTGCGGTTTCATCGGGCCGACGCAAAAGCAGACTGGTTGCTGGAGGGCGCCGAGCGGCCACTCAAGCAGAGCAAGGTCAGTTCCGCGCTGCACCGCATCAAGAGTTTGTCGTTTGAGCAGTTGCTGGGAGCAAACGATCCTGACGGGCAGAGTTCCTTGAGCCAGGTCACGAGAGTTGAGGCGAGCCTTGCCGACCAGCGCAAGCTGGTCATTGAGCTTGGAGAGACGGAAATACCGGACGGGGGACATGCCTTTCGCCTCAGCCTCACGCTGGGCGGTGGCGACAATGCGATGTTGCAGAATTCCGTTCGCAAGCTGCAAGAACGGGTCAACGGTCGAGTGTTCTCCATGCGCACTTGGCAAGCGCGGGATTTGCTGAACAAACGCAGCGACTTTTACGAGTCGGAATGATCTGGCATGACCATCCACCTCACCGACGGTCACACCGAACTTAGCTTTCAGTACATGCAGGCGGAGGGGAATTCCGAAACCCTGCTCCAGTTCTTGCTGAGGCGGTTCCGGTACCTTGACGAGTCGGAGTGGCAGCAGAGCATCCGGCAACAGCGGCTGTGGGTGGACAACCGCCTTGGGCACCCCAGCCAGCGGCTTCGCAACCACCAGCGCGTCACCTACCTGCGCCCGGATTTTCTGGAACCGGAGGTGGACGAGCACTTCGAGGTGGTTTACGAGGATGACTTGCTGATCGCCTTCAACAAATCCGGGAACCTGCCGACAAGTCCTTCCGGGAAGTACTTCAAGCACACGCTGGTCAATCTTGCGAAACAGCGCCTGGGCCGCGAAACCCTGCTCACGCTGCACCGCCTTGACCGCGAAACCAGCGGGGTGGTGGCGTTTGCCAAGCATAAGGCAGCGGCACAAAAGATGGCCGAGCATTTTCGCAACTGGCGGGTCCACAAAACCTATCAGGCCATTTTGTCCAAGCCGCTCACCAATGCTGTGACCGTGGACATGCCCATCGGCCCGGCTCTGGACAGTACCATCCGCATCAAGCAGGCCGTCACCCCGCAGGGCAAACCGTCCCAAACGCATTTCCAGCCCCTCGACGAAATCAGGGATTCGCAACTTGTGGAGGTGCGCCCGCTCACGGGACGAACTCACCAAATCCGGGTTCATGCAGCGTATCTGGGTTCCCCCATTCTCGGCGATAAACTCTACGGGCTGCCGGATGAGGGCTTTCTGCGCTGGCTGGAGGAGGGCGAGGCCTGCCTCCCGATGCTGGGGTGCGTGGTTTGCAGGCAACTGCTGCACGCCTCGGAAATCCGCTTTCCACACCCGGACACCGGGGAGAAAATTGTCATCTGCGCTGACAACACAAACTTGCTCCGGGATTTTTCAGAAGGTCCGGAGGTGTGAAGGCCATAGGAGTTTAGGGGATGAGACTGTAGAAGCGGGCCATGCCCGCGAGCCCACAACCAGCAACCAAACCAACATGAGCACTGCACAAGAAACCGCCGAGGTGTGGCAACAATCCCTCCTCGTTGACGAAGGCGCCAAAGCCGAAATCGAGCGGTTGCTCGCCGACGAGAACGCCTCGGAACTCGAGGACTGCTTCGGTCAACCCCTCGTATTTGGAACCGGGGGCTTGCGCGGCCTGCTTGGCGTAGGCACCAACCGCATGAACCTCTACACCGTGCAGCTCACGACCGAAGGCTGGGCACGGCACCTTGCAGCGCATCCGGAGGATTCCCGCTCCGGCGTGGTGATTGGCTACGACTCCCGCCGCTTTTCCCGAGAGTTTGCCGAAGCCGCCGCCGAAGTGTTTGCCGGACATGGGATTCCAACGTGGGTTTTCCGGGAAGTTGCGCCCACGCCTTTGGTTTCTTTTGAGCTTCTGCGCCGCAAGGCCCGTGCCGGACTGGTCATCACCGCCAGTCACAACCCTGCGGAATACAACGGCTACAAAATTTATGGCTCCAATGGCGGGCAGGTGATCCCTCCGGAGGACGGCGAAATCGTCAACGAGGTTCTTCGCATTCAACGCCTTGATGAAATTCAGCGCATGTCCTATGCCACAGGGCAGGCCAAGGCTCTGATTCAGGAGTTGGGGAACGAGCGGGATGTCGATTACTTGGACACGCTGGAGGCCCTCGCCCTCGGCAGTGTGACAGAGAACCGGAATCTGGGGGTCGTTTACACGCCGTTCCACGGCACTGGAGGCCGCTGCGTTCCGGCGCTTTTGGAACGCCGGGGTTTTGCCGTCCAGGTGGTCGCAGAGCAGATTCAACCGGATGGCGAATTCCCCACGCTGGCCACTCCAAACCCGGAGGAGGAGCAGGCGTTTGAACTTGCCCGAAAAACGACCAATTCCGGGCATGATTTGATCCTCTCGAACGACCCCGATTCCGACCGTCTTGGTGTAATGGTCCGGAACGGAGACGAGTGGGTGTGGCTGAACGGAAACCAGATTGGAGCGTTGCTGCTCGACTTCATGCTCTCCGGAATGCAGCAATCCGGAACGCTTCCGGAAAATGGGGTTTACGTTGCGAGTTTCGTCAGTTCGCCGCTGGGCAAGCGCATTGCCCAAGCGTATGGCCTGCAAACCCGTGACGTGCTGACCGGGTTCAAGTGGATCCGGGACGCCGCCGAGCAATGTATCGGACAGGGGCAGCAGTTCATTTTTGGCATGGAGGAAAGCCACGGATTCCTGATGGGCCTGCACTGCGGGGACAAAGACGGCGTGTGGGCTGCAATGGCCTTCGCCGAGTTGTGCGCGGCCCTGAAAGCCAAAAATTCCAGCCCGCTTCAGCAACTGGAGCATTTGCAGCAACAACATGGGCAGCATCTTGACCGACTCGTCAGCATCTCGCTTCCGGGACTGGAAGGACGTGCCAGGATTCAGCAGCAATTGCAGATATTGCGCAAGGCCCCCCCGCGCAGCTTGGGCGGGTTGGTGGTGGAATCCCTGACCGATCTCTCCAACAACACACGCCTTGACCTGCAAACCAACACAACACAGGTCGGTCCGGGTTTGCCGTCTTCAAATGTCCTGCTTTTGCAACTGGAGCAAGAGGGGCGGGTCATCGTTCGACCTTCGGGGACCGAACCGAAGATCAAGTTTTACTTCAACCTCCGGGGAGAGGACGCACCCGCGCTCAACGAGCTTTATGAACGTCTTGTTCAAGACATCGTTCCATGAAAACTCGTTGCTGGTTGCTGGTTGCTGGTTGCTTGCTGGTTGCACCTGTCCTGCTTGCCCAAAGCACGGTGCAGGAGGAGGTGGTGACGGTCACGGTTCCTGTCGTGCGCAAGAACGTTGCGCTCGCCAAGGCGAAGGCACTGGAACTTGCAGATCGGCAGGCGCTGGAGCAAGTCACTCGACGCTTGATTGGTGCAGAAGCATACCAACTCACGCAAGCACTGCTGGAACGCGATCTTTTCGGGACTTCTGGGCAATTCGTTGAATCGAAACGGGTCATTCACGAGTTTCGCAACGAAACGCTCACGGAGTACTCCATCACTTTGGAGCAGCACTTCTATCGAGTGCGGTTGCTGAACGCCCTCGAAAATCTGGGGCTGAGTCCGGGATCTGCATGGAGGCGCCCTATCCCCGTGGAGTTGCGGGTCTCCCCAGACCTCCAGCGCAACGAACAGCGCACGTTGCTCCGGAAACTCACCGAACGGCTCAATGCGTTTCGGGTGGTGGTCACCCGCGTGAAATCAACGGAATCAGCCACCCCAACGACCGAGCCGATCCACCAACTCCAGTTTGTCAGGAAAACCGCCCCGGACTCTTCGGACGAGTCTGCATCGCCGTCAGCGGTTTTTTCCCTCACTTTGTTAAATCCGGAGGGTGGGGTGCTGCTGAAACAACAACTTTCCGCAGGTCATCAGGTTCTCCCGGATGCAGCAGAGAGGCTGCTCGACGAACTGGTTTTGGCGTGGCCAAGGTTTCACCAAAAGCTCAGCGCAGCTGTTCGTTCCAACGCACAACTCACCCTCAAGTTCAACGGACGCTCCAATCCCGTGTACGAGCGCATCATCACTCAACACCTTTCCGCCGTGGGGGTGGATGTCCGGAAGCTCAACCTCTATACGCTTTCCGCCGACACGACCACGTTCGAGTTGACCACCGACGTGCCCCTCACGAAGCTCTACGATGGCATCCGCAAAACCCTGAAAGCGGGCCACACGACTCCTGCTTCCACCGAGGCGTCCTTCAAACTCATCGATTTTTCCAAGCCTTCCGGACCTCCCACCCGTGAAGTTGAGTTTTTTCGGCCCACGGTCGAGATGAATTTGTGGCTCAAGGACTTGGAGGAGGAGTTTTTGCCCACCCGTTCCCTGCCCCCGACGGACACCAATTATGCGGTTTTCTTGCTGCCGACCGGGCAGTGGACGCATGACCTCATCCGTTCCCGCAGCGACATGCACATTTTCAAGCTGGCGCATCCGGGTGCTGGGGTGAAGGTGCGCCTCAAGTGGCGTGTGCTGGGCGCGACCAAACTACTGCCCCAGCTTGTGCTGGCCAATACCGAAGGAGCCATTTTGAAGAAGTACCGGCTGCGTCGCCGCAAGGAGTTTTCGGTTCCCCTCAAGTTTGGAACACACGCCTTTTATCTCCTCAAGATTTCGGATGAGTTGGGGGAATTGGCAGGACAGGATGGGGGGTTCCAGTTCTTCAACTACGAGGTCGGGGTGTTTGTTGAACCGGAAGGCGGATGATGCACTAAGCTTCAGGTTTGTAGATGGTGCGTTTTTTTTGCAGGTTGTGGTGATTTTGCCCGTGGCAGTGTGCCAATGCGGACTTGCATTCGAACGTTGCCCAACTGCAAGGCATCGCCATCCCGGAGGAATTTCTGGGCAATGCGTCGTCCGTTCACCTGAGTCGAATCCGAGTTTGCCAAGTTGACAAGCTGGTACAGGTTGCCAATCTTTTGAATCTTGGCATGTTTGGGATGGGTGTCCTCTCCCTTGATCATCAAATCATTGATTTCGGACTCGCCGATGAAGAAGAGGTTCTTGGTGAGGGGGAACGAGCCTTTGCCCCCCGAGATCGTGAGAGTCAGCGGATTCTTGCGTAGCGGGCCGCGTGGTTTTTCGGGTTCGAAGAACTTGAAATCCGCACTGTGCAACGACGTTTGGGGTGGTGCAACGGTCGCCGTCCGGGGAGAGACAAAGCGCAAGACCACTTCGCCCATGTCCAGAATGTCGTTGTGCTGCAAGACCCGGTGCTTGGCTCGTCGCCGATTGACGAGCAGGGCGTTTTTGGAGTTGCTGTCCTCCAGCAACAGATTCCCCCCATCGTGCTTCAGCCAAACCCGTGAAACATTGCTCGGCAGCCGCAACTTCTTTGCGGCGGCAACGGATTCCAGAAAAGACATCGCAGTGTTTTTTTCCGGAATCGCAAGTTTCCGGACCTGCACTTGCGGGCTGATCAGCTCAAAGTACGGCTTGCCTCCAGAGTTGCTTCGAGAAACTCTCATCCTCACGGTGAGCAGAAGCAGCACACCACCGAGGAGCAGGCTTCCCACACCATAAACCAGCCAGTTTTCTATTGCCTTTTCCCAGATTTGACGTTTCGGGACCTGCCAGATTGTGCGGCTCGTTGCGGACTCGTCAATCGTCAGGATCTCAAATGTTTTGGCAATCCAACCCAAACCCTGGCTGCTGAAGGTGACTTTGTACTCCTCAAGTATTTTGAGGGCGGTCTCCTTGGCCGCGCTTCCTGCTCCTGAGTTTGGAATGAACCGGCCTCCGGTCACGGCCAGTGCTGAGTTTCCAACGGAAGTGGGCTTCGCGGTGGAAAAAATGAACAGCGTGGTCTGCTTGCGGATGAGGAGATTTTGCAACGACCGCCACTGTTCACCCTCCAAGTCCTGTTCGACCCCTCCGGACTCCCAGAGAATCACCCGACGAGCAGCGTCCGACCATTGCTCTAAAATGGAGTGGATGGCTTGGACGGATGAGGCGGAGTTCGAATTTCCAGAAGCATTGTTGCCCAGTTCATCCCAGTCGGTGGAAAATGCGATGCCGTCTTTTGTCAACCGGATTTGGTGGGTTCCTCCAATCAGTGCTTGAGTCTGTTTGAACTGTGATTCCAGGGCACTGGCCGTTTCCGGAGTGTTGAGCAATTCCGGCAGGATCAGCAGCACAAGGTCAAGGGGGAAGTGGGCAGAACGCTTGACGACAGACTCCGGAGTCTGCCACTGATCGCCTGCTTTCAGAAGCAGAGTGCTTGGGGAAATCTCAGTGTCAGAGTCCGGAAGGGACAGGTACAGGTGGTGGGTTCCGCCAAAATGCGACTCACGCAGATCCAATCCTGTCACCTCCAGCGGTGCTGCGAGGGCAGGGGGAGCCAAGGAGAGGCAAAAGAGCAGAAGGACCAGCCACAGAACATGGCAACCCCTCCCCCAGACTTTTAATTTCATCTCAGATTCGAATCAACTGTAGTTGAGCTGATCCTATGCTGATGATGTCGCCCGCTTTGACGGGTTGGTTTTGGGCGGGTCGGAAATTGACCTGAACGGGGTCACCTTCACTGAGGTTCCAGACTTCGCATTTGTCTGGAGCATTCAGGAACCGGGCGTGTCGAATGCTAACTTCTCTGTGGTCTCTCAAGACAAAGTCATTTGTTTCCCCATAGCCCAGTATTTCGGATTTCTGGTCAAGCAGGAACACCTCGCCACTTTGGACTCCGTTCAGAACACGCAGGGCGCTTTTCGCTCGGGTGACGTGCCAAGGCACTAAGCAGGTGAAAAGCGCAAAACCAACCGCCAACGCACCAACCGCATGGATCGGCCCATCAGCTTGGATCAATAATAAACTTTCAAACACAAGTCCACCCAGCAACCCGCCAAAGGTTCCCAGCAGTGGATAAGACAGGGGCATTTTCGACGAATTCCAATCCATGCCCCGGATCAGAACTCCAACCGATGTCCCCAACAGCACAAAACTAACAATCCGGCCTGTCGCAACAGGCAGGTCAAATCCGAGCAGGGCTTGTGAGAGGGCAAAGGCCAGCAGGCCCAGCACTCCTCCAAGCAGCAGCCCTGCAAGTCCTTGTTTCATCAGGAACGGGGCGCGATGCCCCGTCGTCAAGGGGAGCATCAGCTTGGCGGCCAGTCCAAATCCGGCCCCCAAGCCCAGCCCCATGCTCAGGTAAGGGTCGTATCTCCCGTCAAGGGAGATCCCCAGGAAACCGTTGAGCAACTGCACCAACCCCCAGCCGACCAGCCCGCCTATCAGCAGGATCAGCCCTCGCATGGTGATCAGTTTCAGTTTGATTAACATGTCAAAACATTTCAGAACAATGCCCTCAGGCATCGGCCTTGCGCCTGCGGATGAAGGCGGGGATGTCCAGATTCTGCTGAAATCCCGGCTGTCCGCTGCGTTTCGCCCAAGTGGGATACATTGGCTCCGTCTGCACATCCGGAATGCCGCCGGTGCGACCTGTTTGCTGGAGCAGTCGCTCTCCCGGACTCAAATCCACCCGGTTTTCCTGCGGGATCGAGTCGGGTGCACTCCACGAATCATCGGCCTCTTGAGCCGGAGCCTCGGCCTCAACCGAAACGGGTTCATCATCAGGTTCGTTGGCAGGGGCTTCATTTCCTACCCCAATGGCGACTTCCGATTTACTTGTCGGTTCAGCCTCCACCCTGATCTCAGTCACCAAGCCGTCATCGGCCTGCTCTTGTGGAACCTGATCCCCTTCAGCAGCCAAGGGTTCTACAACGTCATCGTAAAGTGCGCCTATGATACTATTGGACTCGCTGGTGCTGCTCACCCCAACCAGTTCCTCTTCGGAGGGGGGGGCCTCAATTTCCAGCTGAGGGGTGGAAGCCAGTGTAGTGAAAGCCGCTGGAGTCTCAAGCGCATTACTTGAAACCAGCGCAATTGGCTCTGGAGCGACCTCAACGGGAGTGACCGGGATCGACTCTGGAGCGACCTCAATGGGAGTGGCCGGGGGCATGAGCGTCACAGGTTCGGGAGTGGAGGACGGTATTGTCGGCAGAGCAAATGAGCGCTTGGCTTTTTGGCTTCCGAACGCCTGATTGTCGAAACCCGTGGCAATCACGGTGATCATAATGCGGTCGGTCAACTCCTCGTTGATGGATGCCCCCCAAATGACCACGGCATCCGGATGTCCCTGCTGCTGGATGAAGTCGGAGGCTTCCGTCACTTCGTGGAGGCTCATGTTCACATCCCCCACCACGTTCATCAAAATTCCCCGTGCGCCTTCCACCGAGCGGTCGCTCAACAGGGGGCTCCGGATGGCTTGCTCCGCCGCTTTCAGGGCGCGGTTTTCTCCAGAGGCCGTTCCTGTCCCCATCACTGCTTTCCCCTTGTTCTCCATCACGGTGCGGACATCGGCAAAGTCGAGGTTGACAATGCCGTCCCGGGTGATCAGGTCGGACACGCCTTGAATGCCCTGCCGCAACACATCGTCTGCCAGGCCGAAGGCCTCCAGCATCGACGTGTGCTTGTTGATCAGTTGCAGGAGGTTGTTGTTGGGAATGACAATGAGCGTGTCCACGTACTTCCGGAGTTCCTCAACCCCTTCGCTGGCGGCATTGCGTCGGCGCTTACCTTCATAGTTGAACGGCAAGGTAACGACTCCCACCGTCAGGGCTTGCACCTCTCTGGCGACTTGAGCAACCACAGGGACACCGCCGGTGCCGGTGCCACCTCCCATGCCTGCGGTCACGAACACCATGTCGGCACCGGAAACCGCCTCGCGGATGTGGTCCATGCTCTCCAGTGCAGCACTGCGGCCGATCTCCGGCTTGGCTCCGGCCCCCAGTCCTTGGGTGCAGTGTGCTCCTAGTTGGAGTTTGGTCGGGGCGAGGGAGTTCTTCAAATCCTGCAAGTCCGTGTTGGCCGCGATGTACTCCACGTCCTTAACGTTGAGGTCAATCATGCGGTTGATGACGTTGCCGCCCCCGCCGCCAACCCCCACCACTTTGATGCTGGGTGCACTGTCTCGCACAGTCTGGACTCCTGTGAACTTTAGCATGGGATGATTTTGGTTGTTGTGTGCTGAGTTTGAAGTTTGGGCGCTCAAAAGAATTCCTGCATCCAGTCCTTCATGCGACGGGACACTTTGTGGAAGAGTTTGGTCTCGTCTCCAACAAAATTCAATTTGCCCTGATTGCTGTTGATTCCAAAGCGGACCAAGCCGACACTGGTGGCGTATTTTGGGGAATAGACCAGTTCCTGAAGGCTCCTGATTTTTTCAGGGTAACCGACGCGGACCGGCAGGTTCAGGAGCGCATGGGCCAAGCGGTCCGCTCCAGGCATGATGCAGGTTCCCCCCGTGATCACCATTCCGGAGGCCATCAAATTGTGGTAGCTGGTTTTCTCGACCTCTTGGGCAATCAGCTCAAAGATTTCGATGAAGCGGGCCTCAATGATTTCCGCCAGTACTTTTTTCTTCATCCTCCGGTTGGTCCGACCTCCCACATTGGGTACATCGATCATCTCCTCCTCCCCCACCATCTCCGTCATAGCGACGCCGTACTGGTGCTTGATTTCCTCGGCTTCGGCCAAGGGAGTTCCCAAGCCAATGGCGATGTCGTGGGTGAGGTGGTTGCCGCCCAGGGCCAGGACGGCAGTGTGGACGATGCTGCCCTCGGAGTAGATGGTGATGTCGGTTGTGCCGCCGCCGATGTCGAGGAGGACCACTCCGACCTCCTGCTCATCCGGACTGAGAACCGCCTGACTTGACGCAAGGGGTTCAAGGACAATGTCCTCCACGTCCAAACCCGCCTGGTTGCAGCACTTGATGATGTTTTGTGCGGAAGTGACAGAACCGGTGACGATGTGGACGTTGACCTCCAAGCGCGTGGCGGCCATTTCCAGAGGATTCTGCACGCCGTCCTGATCATCGACGATGAACTCCTGAGGCAGGATGTGCAGGATTTCGCGGTCGTTGGGGATCAGAACTTGCGCGGCGTCGATCACCCGGCGGATGTCGTCTTCCTGAACCACCTTGTTGTAAACCGTCACCATCCCGCGGCTGTTTTGCCCCCGGATGTGATGACCGGCGATCCCGGCATAAACCGCGTCAATCTGCTGGCCGCACATCAATTCGCACTCATCAAGTGCTTTCTTGATGGAGCGAACCGTGCGGTCAATATTCACCACGACGCCCTTGCGGAGCCCGTCGGATTTCGTGGTTCCCACACCAACGATGTCTAAGTTTTCCCGGCTGTCTCCGTTGACCGCGATGGCGCAGATTTTTGTGGTGCCGATGTCCAGACCGACAACTAGATCACTGGATTTTGTTTTGGTAGGCATCCATGCCTCAAAGTGTAGATTAGGGGGGCTGGTTGAATTCCGTACCCTGTGAGCGTCATCAACTTCCCTGTCAACTAGCTTCCGAGTTCCGGAATTAGTATATGGTTTTTCTTTATAAATAATAGTTTTTTTTCACGATGTCAACACCATTTTGCTAGTTTCATTCACTTTTCCCGGTTTTTAGATAAATTATATCTTTATTCATTAGTGACATTCGTTGCCTTTGTACTTGCGTCCAGCCGCACAAGGAAGGTTTCTGTCGAACACCGGGCCGCATAAATAGGCACGATCGGTCAAGTTCGTGAATTCTTCCTCAAGGTGGCTGAGGCGGTTTCCGGAGCGGAGGATTGGGTAGATTTTCCCCTCCTCCACCAAGAACTGGTTGGTATGCCTAAGCGCGACAAGCTGACAAACCCGGGAGAGTTCCTGCTGGACTTTGGAGGGGTAGGTGTAGGCACGGGGGTCTGGGGTACAGGCAAACGCCGCCAAACCTGCGAGCATGAGCAACACGTAGCGGTTACGTCGAAAACAGGCGGCGCACATTCCGGAGTTGCCTTGAGGAGCAAACGGCGATCACCCGGCTCTCGGGAAGCACTTGGGTGGTGCCCACCGCAACCTCCCAGCGGCCTTCGTGTTCGATACCGCCGATGAGGATTCCATATTCCTTGAAGAAGGAGGCCTGCCCCCCAAGCGTTTTTTTGGTGATGGGAGAGTTGGACGCGGCCTGAAACTCGACCACTTCTGCATCCACCCCGTGGAGATGGGCGACCGAGACCAGTTCGTTCCTGCGGACGAACTTCAGAATTTCGTTTGCGGTCGAGATTTTCGCGTTGAGCGCAATGTCCAAACCGATGGTCGAGGAGAGGACGAGGTAATCCTCGTTGTCCACCAGCGCAATCGTTTTGCCCGTCCGCCCGCCCACTTCGCGGTTGTCGCGGTTCATGAGGTGCTTGGCGAGCAGGCAACTGATGATGTTGGTTTCGTTGTCACCGGTGGTGGCGACAAAAGAATCCGAATCCGGAATGCCGCATTGAATGAGGTCATCCAGGTTGGTGCCGTCACTGTGCATCACTTCCGTGCGGTGCATCAGGCCCGCAAGTTCTTCCGCACGAGCGGGATCCCGTTCGATCAACCGCACCTCCACTTCGTCCTCCAGTAACTGTGCTGCCCGCTGACCGATCAATCCGCCCCCCAAAATCGCCAGACGACGCACTCGACCTTGCTCCACTCCGATTTCCCGCATGAGACGGTCCATGTTCTGGGTCAGCGCCATGATGAAAACCTGATCAGCGCCAACAATGCTTTCATCCGCTTGCGGGATAATTGTGGTGATGCCTCGGGCAAGGGCCACCACACGGAAATCCGTTTCAGTGTAGCGCTTCGACAACTCGCGTGGCGTCATTCCCACCAAGGGGGAGTCGTCGGTCACCCGCAGTCCCAAAACCCGCATGTTGCCATTGCCGACGTCCACCATGTCGTTCCCGGAAGACCGCCGCACAAGCCGCTGGACCTCCTGAGCGATCAACTGCTCTGGATGCACCACGAGGTCGATGTGAAAACTACGGGATTCTTCAGAGTTCAAATTGTCGAAATCCATGGTCCGTAACCGGGCAATGCGCCGCTTGATTCCCAGACGTTCCGCAACAATACAAGCCAGCATGTTCACTGCATCGTCGTTGGTCGCGGTGATCAGCAGGTCCATTCCGGAGGCTCCCGCTGCCTCCCAACTTGAGAGGTCCATCGCGTTGCCATGCACCACGGAAAACTCGAAGGTCTCCGAGACGTTTTTCAGCAGTTCCACATCGGACTCCAACACCGTCACCTCATAACCCTCGTGATCCAGTCGTCGCGCAAGGTGCAATCCGACCCCACCAATACCGATGATGAGGATGCGGTTGATTTCGCTTTTCATGGATCAGATGGTCAGTTCGTACTGGAGCATGTTGGAGGGGGAGTGGAGGGGATTCTTGGAAGAAATATCCACCTCGTAGAAGCCATCAGCTTGAGCGACCGAGTTTTCGTTGTAAATGTCTTCCGGGAGGTTCCCGTCAATCAAGCACTGCATGACCGCATTGCCAATCCACTTCTCGATCTTGAGGACGACGGTTTTTTTGCGCAGACGTCCTTGGTCATCACGGTTCAGCACACTAGGAATGGTGTTGGTGGTGATGAACTGGTTGAGGTAGGGCGAGTTCAGGTTCTCACGGGCTTCCGGGGAAATAGTGGTGTGGGTGCAGTAGAAGTAAATATTGGCGGGCCGGCAGTGTTCGCTTTCGGCAAGGACGTTGATGTTGGCAGCAATCGTCCCGCCTGTGCGGACCATGTCGTCCAGCACAAAAATGTCCCGATTCTTAAGCAGTTCGACTCCTTCGGTCAAGTCCAGTTCCACTTCACGCTGCCCCAAACGCTTCTTCCGGAAGGTCACGGCCACGGAATTGTGCAGCCCCGAGTGCTGGCGGACCTGTTCGACGAATTCGGCAGCGCCCTCGTCGGGAGCGACAAAACCGACATGCTCGCCGTAGTTCCAGAGCCGCACGAGTCCAGAGCGCAGGATGTAGTTGGCGATCAGCGGAGCCATATCCAAATTGATGAAGCGTGGCAGATTCCGGGGACTGGGAGTCCCTGCGAAGGTCTCCTCATAAATCCGGCTCATGACCTCAGGCTTGTGGTTGTGGACGGTCATCACCAAATCCACGCCTGCTGTTTTGAGCATGTTCGCGTAGAGTTCTGCTGAACAGGGCTGCCCCACAAATTTTTCCCGGGAACTGAAATCCACCGCCTGGGGGTGGTTCGTGGTACGCGGGCCGCGATCTTGTGCCGAGAAAAACAGGTCCGGCTCCACCAGTGCGACGAACTCGGCGCCGTTTTCCTTGGCAGCAGAGGCGATCAGGCAGTTCCGCATCGCCAACTCGTTGCGCGAGTGGTGCTGGGAGTGGGTGGAGAGGATGTAAACCGACTTGCCCGTCAACCCATAGCCGAGATTTTCTTCGGTGGTATTGTCATCCAGCAGGAAGCGCGGGCAGAACTCGGTGTTGACGAAGGACTTGAGTGCGATCAGGTCCGAAATGTCGATCGACTGCGAACGTGCATAGGCCACGCCGATCGCAAAGGAGGCATCGCTGACGTTGGAAACAAGAACGTGTTCGGTCATCCGTGCCCCTGCGGTCGGATTGTGAGAAGGTTAGTAGGCGATGCCAAAGAGGACTTCCTGCGTGGAGGGTTCTCCGGAAACGATACAAACGCCCGGTTCCAGGTTGTCCGTGAAGGGAATGCAGCGGATTGTCGCCTTGGTCTCGGTTTTGATCTGTTCCTCCACGTCGGCGCTTCCGTTCCAGTGCGCCCGGATGAAGCCCCCTGCGGACTCCAGAATTTGCTTGAACTCGTCGTAGGATTTTGCCGTCCGGGTTTGCTCGTCCCGGTAGCTCCGGGCGCGTTCGAACATGTCCGTCTGGATGGTGTCGAGAAGCTGGATCACATGGTCCGAAACCCCTGCAAGGGGCACGGACTGCTTGTCCCGGAGGTCTCGTCGGGCGACCATTACCGCGCTTTTCTGCAAATCCTTCGGGCCGATTTCCACCCGGACCGGCACTCCTTGCTGAATCCAGTGGAAGAATTTTTCTGCCGGACGCAGGTTGTCGCGCCCGTCCACCTTGATTTGCAGGGGGTCGAGCCTGTGGGACAACTCGCTCCGGAGGTTTTCGGCGACCTCCAGAAGTTGCACCTGGTTTTCGTCACCCGTAATGATCGGCATGATTACGACCTGCACCGGAGCGATTTTCGGCGGCAAGACGAGTCCGTCGTCATCGCTGTGGGTCATGATCAATCCTCCGATCATGCGGGTGGAGACGCCCCAACTGGTGGTCCAGACAGGAACCTGGTGGTTGTTGCGGTCGAGGTAGGTGATGTCGAAGGCTTTTGCGAAATTCTGTCCAAGGTTGTGCGAGGTTCCGGCTTGCAACGCCTTGCCGTCCTGCATCATCGCCTCGATGGTGTAGGTTGCCAGCGCTCCCGGAAATTTTTCGCCTGCGGACTTTTGCCCGGTGATCACCGGAATCGCCAGATACTCTTCCTGAAACCTCCGGTAAATCTCCAGCATCCGGAGCGTCTCCTCCTGAGCCTCCTCGTAGGTTTCATGCGCGGTATGCCCCTCCTGCCAAAGAAACTCGGAGGTGCGCAAAAACAGCCGCGTCCGCATTTCCCAGCGTATCACGTTGCACCACTGGTTGATCAACACCGGAAGGTCGCGGTAGCTGTTGATCCACTTCGAGTACATGTGGCCGATGACGGTTTCCGAAGTGGGCCGCACGACCAAGGGTTCCTCCAACTGCTTGCCACCCCCATGCGTCACCACGGCGCATTCCGGACTGAAGCCCTCGACGTGTTCGGCTTCCTTTGCAAAAAAATGCTCAGGGATGAGCAGAGGAAAGTAGGCGTTCATGTGGCCCGTTTCCTTGAACATCCGGTCCAAGCGGGCCTGCATCGCCTCCCAGATCGCGAATCCGGCGGGTCGGATGACCATGCAACCCTTGACCGGCGCGTAATCCGCGAGTTGGCCAGCAGCGATGACGTCAAGGTACCACTGCGGGTAGTTCTCTTTACGAGACGTGATGTTCTGAGCCATGACTCCAGAGGTGGGTTTTTTCAGGAGGAAAGACGGGACAATTCATGCGATGACGTTACTGACTCCCCGGCTGAAGGACAAGCCCTTTTCTCCGGGAAGAAGAGCATCGGGCGAATTTTCTCTTGCCCATCTGCGTCAAGGCGCATAGGCTAATGTCCAGTTGAGGTGTTGCTGGGAATAAGGAATCTGCGAATCCACGAAGGAGAACGGCTGGTGTTTGGGAAAAAACGAGACGAACCCGTGTCGCAAAGTGCCCCCACCTATGTGGGTGTGAGCATGAAGATTGACGGGAAAATCTGGGGTCGTCGCCCCATTTGGATCGATGGCGAGGTGACGGGGACCATCAACTGCGAGAGCGAGGTTCTGATCGGCCCGACCGCCAGAGTCAAGGCGACCATCCATGCGGCGACCATCAAAGTTAACGGGCAAGTCGAGGGTGAGCTATATGCCTCGGAACGCATGGAGGTGCTTCCGCAAGGCTTCATCCGGGGGAACCTCACCAATCTGCCCGGCTGCCTCGTGATTCACGAAGGCGGTGTGATCGAGGGAGGTTGCCTGACCGCCAGCAAGGTCGAGGTCAAGAACATCATGCCGGAAACTCGTCCCAAGCTCTTGGGAACCACCACCACCCAGTCGCCGCAACCCGCCTGACCCTCCTGCAAATCCCCCTTCCTGAGCGACTTGGGGCTGAGTTGTCTTGAAGTCGCCACTGCTTCCCGTGGTGGAAACGCCAGCATCCGCTCCCGCACAAGTTCCTTGTGGCGAATCGGCATCACAGGGATGATGAGTTGGAACGCCTTGCTCTGCACCTGAAGGTGGACCGATTGCACCGGAAGCCGCGCCCCCTCGATGCTCAGCGTCAAATTCGCCCAGTTTCCCTGAATTTCCACCTGCTCCCCGGATTCCAGCAAGCGTTCGGCGGTTCCTTTTTTCCCCGCAAACTTCTTGAGGCTCCCCAGCAAGTCACGGACTGAGAGCAATTTTCTGCCGTAAACCTGAAATTTTGGATTCCGCACCAGACGATTGGGGTTCATCGTGAGCGAACTGAGCGGTTCCTCGTGCAAGCTGACTCGGAAGCGCATGCGTCCGTGGTACTGACGATCCTGCTCGTCCACGTAGGTCGTGGTCAGTGCCGAGGGGTGGGCCGTGTCCACCACGAAATCCCTCCAGGCGTGGTGGGTTTCCATTTCCGGAGTGAGATACTGCACCTGCATGACATCCACCAGAATCGTGTGCGCGGCCCGGAAGACCTGCAGGATCGTGCTGAGCGCCTGAGTGGGTTGCAGGAACTCCACACGACCCAAGGGCCAGAAGCCCACTTGGAGTTGCTCGCGCGTTTCCTGAGCGGTTCCCATCAGCGCCTGAAACCCGATTTTAACGCTCTTGGGGGAGCCGATCAGCACAACCCTGCGCCAGCCGTTCCAGACGGCACGGGAGTACACGGTTTCCAGCGCCGCACCTTGAGCGGTGCTGACAAACTCTCCCGGAACCAACTGCTCCATGATGCGCAGCCCGTGCCGCTGCCAGAACAGCGAGGTCCGGGGGTTGCGGGTGTCCACAATCAGGAAAAGCGGGTGGGTCATGGTCAACCTCAACAAGGGGTGTGGCGGTTCAGGAGTTGGGCCAGCTCTTGGTCAACGTGATGTTTCATGTCTTGCAGGGAACCCTCGTTCTCAATCAGCACATCGGCAAAGGGCTGACGGCGTTCCGGAGGCCATTGGCGGTCCAGTCGTTTTTGGGCGTCTTCGGCAGTCAAACCCCGTTGGGAGGTCAAGCGTCCTATCACGGTCGCCAAGCTCGCTTGCACCACCCACACCTCCGTGCAAAGCACAGCCCAGTTGGCTTCCAGCAGCAAGGCGGCTTCCAGAAACACGAGCCGGTCCTTTCGGATTCCGGCGGCGATTTCCGCTGCCTCGTTTGCCATCCGTCTAATCCACGGGTGAGAAATCGCGTTCAGCCGCTCAAGCGCCTGCGGATCGGAAAAGACGATGGCTCCCAAACGTTTGCGGTCAATCTCTCCCTGTTCGTCCAGAATCTCTTCTCCAAAGGCCGCGACCATTTCGGCAAACCCCGGATGCCCCGTCCGCAAGAGCCGATGCCCCAACTCGTCCGCGTTGACCGTGGGAACCCCGGATGCCGAGACCCATTGGGCCACCGTGCTTTTTCCAGAGGCGATCCCTCCGGTCAGGCCAATCAGAACGGGATCAGGCACTGGAGTCGTTGATTGAGGGTGAGTGCAGGAGCAGCTGGTCTTACACTGGCGTTGCAGGTAAAACATAGCTCAAGCAAGCCTAGCCTGAGAGGAGGCGATGAGCAAGATTTCTGAAAGGGGGCCATGACGTTTGGTGGATTCTCCCTCGGAAAAACCATGCGGATTTCGTCGTGGAGTGCAAATCCGGAGCATCCGGAGAACCGCTTCAACGATGCGAAGTGCGACTGCGACGGACACACCTGGGCCGGACCTCTCACACTCCCGGTGGGACGGGCCTTATGTTTGTCCCAACGGTCCCGCCCTCAGCCCGGAGGAGCACACACCCTCTACCATACCATGTGGACACCTTCACGCGCAGCATCTGGGCCTTCGACAAGCATCCTGAGGGAACGCTCTCCAACCATCGTCTGTTCGTCAAACTGACTGAATAAAATGAAGGTTTTCCGGATAGCCTCCCCGTGGATTGCGAAGGCCGGGTTTGGCGCGCCCACTGGGGTGGACACCGCATCACCTGCTTCAGCCTCCACGGGGAGTGGTTGGGCGTGATTCCCATGCCGATGCCTCAGGTCACAAGCTCTGTGTTTGGGAACTCAGCCCTCAGCACACTCCACATCACCACTGCGGTCCGCAATCCGGATTTTGCTGAGCACCCCCTTGCCGGAGTGTTGTTTCGGATTTTCACTCCAACCACCGGGTTTGCTTCACCGCCTTTTGTGGACTGATCAGGTGGGGGCTTTGGGCATCAGAGAATCCCGTCGAACACCTCCGGATGCAGTGTAATCTCTCCAACCCGTGTCACTGCCCCCCGCATCCGGAGGGCATAACCCGATTGGATGGTGATGTTGATCCGTCCTCCGGGCATGTGAACGGCGATTTCATGATCGCACCAACCAAGACGGTGGGCCACGCTGGCGGCGGCGCAACTGCTGCTTCCGGAAGCGAGGGTGTAGCCAGCTCCACGCTCCCAGATTTGGATGCGAATGGCATTGCGGTCCAGCACTTCCAGAAACTGGACGTTGATGCGGTTTGGAAACCGCGGATCGTTTTCCAACACCTCTCCCCACTCGCACACCTGCTCCGGAGTCGCCGGACGCTGAACCACGCAGTGCGGGTTGCCGATGGTGGCGGCAGAGTAACGCAGTTCCTGGCCCAAGACGGTGATCGACTCATCCACGACTTCCCTCGGGATCCCTGTGACTGGAATCCGGGTGCTGTCGAACGACACTTTCCCCATTTCAACGACCACCATCCGACCCTGATCCTGCACCTGAGCTTCAACTCTGCCACCGGGTGTTTTGATCTGGAACGGCTGATCTGAGACGACTTCGCAGTCCCAAAGAAAGCGGGCGAAGATGCGCAGTCCGTTTCCGCTTTTTTCAGCCTCACTGCCATCCGGATTGAAGATACGCAGCGGGAACTGCCCCTGATCGTCCGGCACTCCTCCCCAAAGGATCCCGTCTGAACCCACCCCGCGATTACGGTCACAAATCCTGCAGATGGTTTCCGAATCGGGTAAGTTCGTGTGGCCCCGTGAATCCAGCACGAGGTAGTCGTTGCCGAGTCCGTGATATTTCTGGAGTTTCATGCACAACTCAGGGTTGGGACAAGCGCTCGCGGGCGGCTTTGGGAGAGAGTTTCTGCGGCATGAATTGGCCGTTGCTCAAACGCAGGCGCACCCCCTCGCCATCCACATATATCCGAATCGGCTCCCCATCGGCGGTCACGGACTCCAACGCATAGGTTGGCTCGCCATCCACAAGGTCCGGAACGACCCGTGAGTTCTTGGGGTTCGCTCCGATTTCTGTGAAAAGCGAGCGGATACGCTTGAGCCGCCGCTCCAGATTTTCCAACGCCTTGCGGACCTGTTGAGGGTTGGTGAACTGTTCAAGCTCTCCCATCCAAAACAGTGCTGTGCCTTTTGCATTTGCGAACAAGAAACGCGCCTCTTGTCCGAACTCTTCCAGCAGTTCATTGATGAGGCTTTGCCGCTCCGATCCTTTTGCGTCGTTCAAGCGCAACATCCGGGGGTCGGCATCCTTGATTCCGAAATCGAGATCAAACGAAGCCAGCAGGGTGTCTAAACCCCCTGACTGCAATTTTGACTGTTCTGGAGAATCGGCAGTGAGGGTCGTGCCCTTGGGATTGAACTTGAGCCGCTTGATCGGCGGCGGCTGGGGGTTTGTTGGCAGAAAAAACAAGCCTCCACCGATGATCACCAACACGGCCAAGCCAGCAAGCAGCCAGAGCTTGGAGTGGTTTTTCTGCTCTGGTTTTTCCGCTTTCGGAGGCGGTGCGGCAGGTTTGGGTTCTGACGTGGGATGCTCTTTGTCATGCAAATCCGGGGTGACGATGGCTTCGCCAAAGGCAGGTTCGAGTTCTTGGATGAGTTGCGCATTGCGTTGCTGGATCAGTTTGATCTTGTCCAACAGTTCGAATCCTTGGGTGCGCTGGAACACTCGCCGCAGTTCCCCCACCAGAAATTTCACTCCGGGATGTCTCCCGTCGTCTTCCTCGGATTTAGGGAGGGTTCGGAGCCGCAATTCGACTTCCAGTATCCGCACGATGAGCCGCTGCACCAACCAGTGATCACGCCGGAACACCGCAGGCAGTGCGGGGTACTCCGGAAGTTCGATTTCCGGCGCAGTGGATGGCCCCTCCTTGCGCTGTTTTTGACGGACCTGTCGGCGCTGTGCGTTGATCGCTTCCCACTCGCGCTTGTAATCCCGCCATTCGCGCCGGAAACTGCTCCAGGTGTTCCGCAGTTCCTGAGTCGTTGCTTGTGCCCGGTTGAAGAGGGCCGCAGCCTCCGGATATTCATTGGGACGGGAACGCCGGAACTGGAGTGACAGTTTTTTGAGACGTTCCTGCTGCTGCTCCAACAACTTGGACTGGCTCTCCAGATGCTCCCATTCCTGATTGGAGAGCGGTTGCTTCCAATCCCGTACAATGGGGTACATCAGCACTTCCAGCCGCACGATCTCCAAAAAAATTGCGTTGAGGTCAAGGTGTTCCGGACGGGAGGTGTGGGCATGGACGTGCTGGCGAAGCTGCCCCCAGGCGGATGCAAGGACCCCCGTTTTTTTTTCCGGGTCCACCAGGGGCAGGAGGTCGTCAAAGTGATCCCCGGTGATGGGATCAATGCGGAGCGATGAGGATTCCTCGGGCATTTGGTGGTGGTTGGGAATTGGCTTGCGCTCAGGCGGCAGTTTCCGTAGATTTCTGTCAGCTTACGTCAATCTTCCTGCCAATGCAATGATCGCCAAAACCTATTCTGCCACTGTCCTCGGCGTGGACGCCCACTGCATTGACGTGGAGGTGGACCTCTCGATCGGGTTGAGCCAGTTCACCATCGTCGGACTGCCCGATGGCACCATCCGGGAAAGCCGGGACCGCATCCTCGCGGCGTTGTCCAACTCCGGGTTCAGCTTGCCGATCCGCAAGATCGTGGTCAACCTCGCACCGGCTCCCTTGCGCAAGATTGGTTCCGGATTCGACCTCCCCATCGCGATTGCCCTGCTGGGGGCGGTGGGACTGCTGCCTACAGAGACGCTGGCCGAGTACATGATGGTGGGGGAGCTTTCGCTGGATGGACAGATCAAACCCGTCACGGGAGTGTTGCCCATGACCATTGAGGCGAAAGCCAAGGGGCTTCGTGGCCTCGTGTTGCCCAAGGAAAACGAAGCCGAGGCGGCCATTGTCTCGGACATGCAGCGAGTTCCGGTTGCGCGGCTGGAGGAACTGGTCGGCTACTTTCAGGGAAGCGTTGAGATCGAGCAGGGCCGCTTTGATCCAAAAGCGTGGTTCCAGTCGCACCGAGGGGATTGCGAGGACTTGCAGGAGGTCAAGGGGCAGGAGCAGGTGAAGCGCGCCCTCGAAATCGCGGCGGCAGGAGGACACAATCTGCTGATGGCCGGACCTCCGGGGTCGGGCAAGACGATGCTCGCCCGCCGGATGGGTGCGCTGTTGCCCACGCTTGCCTTCGAGGAGGCGCTGGAATGCACGAAAATCCACAGCATCACAGGACTGCTGCATGCAGATGCACCGATGCTCACGGAACGCCCCTTCCGCTCCCCGCACCACACGATCTCCTCGGCGGGCTTGGTGGGAGGCGGCACCGTGCCCACGCCGGGAGAAATCTCACTCGCCCACAATGGCGTGCTGTTCCTCGACGAACTCCCGGAGTTTTCCCGGAACATCCTCGAACTGCTGCGGCAGCCCATTGAAGATCGCAAACTGACCATTGCGCGGGCAGCAATTTCAATTGAATTTCCCTGTGATTTCATGCTGTTGGCGGCGATGAACCCGTGTCCGTGCGGCTACTCTGGAAGTAGCGTTGGTGAGGGCAAATACCGCAAGGAATGCCACTGCACCCCCAAGCAGATCGAACGCTACCGCACCCGCATTTCCGGGCCGCTTTTGGACCGCATCGACCTGCATGTGCAGGTGCCTGCCGTGGACTACGCCCAGCTTGCGGACACCCGGCGTGGTGAATCCACTGCAACGGTTCGTAAACGAGTGGAGCAAGCCCGGTGTGTA
Source organism: Deltaproteobacteria bacterium (assembly GCA_002726945.1). Taxonomy (GTDB): domain Bacteria; phylum SAR324; class SAR324; order SAR324; family NAC60-12; genus UBA8110. Next base: position 22,882 of record PBTB01000112.1, read on the forward strand.
CAGCGCGAGCGTTTCCGGAACACCCCCATCCGCTCGAATGCCCGCATCTCCCGCAAGTTCTTGGAGCAGTACGCAACCCCGGATGCCGACTCGCGGTCCCTGCTGGAGAATGCCATCACGCGCATGGGTTTGAGCGCACGGGCGTACGACCGTATTCTCAAGGTTTCCCGGACCATCGCGGATCTCGCAGGTGCCGAAAACATCCAAGCGGCCTACGTTGCCGAGGCGATCCAGTACCGTGTGCTGGACCGTCCTTCAACCGCCTGAAACCGAAAAAACACCTTTACCGAATGGACAGAAAATGAGTGTTTATGGATACATTCGCATCAACAATCGCCGCCCCCGCCCCAAAAAACTTTTGCTGCTCCGACAGTCCCGCATGATCCGGAGTTTTGCGGAATCCAAGGGGTGGCCCTTCAAGCAGACGCTGCGGGACATCGTGATTTCAGATCGCAGCGACCGCTGGCCCCGGCTCAACCACCTCAAGAAACTGATTGTTTCCGGAAACGTCTCCGTGCTGATCGTCCCAAGGCTGGACCGTTTGGGGCGGGACATCCGCAAGGTGGCCGGGTTGCTGGACTTACTGGCGGAGCACAAGGTGCGGCTGGTGGCGCTTGCAGACAATTTGGACAGCAACACCAAATCCGGGCGGGCGGTTTTGCAAGCGCTGGGGCATGTGGGCCGCTGGGAGAACCACCGTATTCCCGACCGCACCCGTGAGTTCATCGAACACAAGCGGGATCAGGGCGAGCGCGTCGGGCACGCCCCCTTCGGATTTCACTATGTGCGGGGGATTTTGGTGGCACACGAACGCGAGCAGCGCCTCGCGCATATCATCCGGGAGCAGCGCGGCGAGGGCTTGAGCTACCACCGCATCGCCAAATTCCTCAACACAAAACGCTACCCCTCCAAGCGCGGCGGCAAGTGGTACGCTGAAACCGTCAAGTCGGTGTGCACAGGACCAACCTCCAAGCCCGCTCCTTCCGTGAAACCAGTCTGAGCATTCAGTCCTCGACAATCTCCCTGATGTGTCCAAGGACGGTTTGGATCATCTCTGCGTCCACCATCAGGTTCGGCACGGCACGGATGATCCCCGGACCCGCCGACAGCACCTGCACGTCCCGTTCGTTCAGACGCTTGACTAACTCGCTGGGGGCCATGCGTTCCAGCCCAAAGTACACGAGGTTGGTCTCCACGCTCTCCACGTCAATCCAAACCCCGTTGATGCGGGAAAGTCCCTCCGCCAGTGTACGGGCATTCTGGTGATCATCCGCAAGGCGGTCGTGCTGGAAATCGAGCGCGTACAAGGCACCGGCGGCGATGATCCCCGCCTGTCGCATGCCCCCGCCGTACTGCTTCCGGAAGCGCCGCGCCCGGGTCACGAATTTCTGCGACCCCGCCAACGCCGACCCCGCCGGAGCACCCAGCCCCTTTGAGAAGCACACGCTCACCGAATCAAAATGCTTGGCAATTTTGGCCTCCGGGGTTCCGGACGCGACAGCGGCATTCCAAAGTCGCGCCCCGTCCAAATGCATTCGCAAGCCCCGCTCTCTTGCGGATTTCGCAACCCCTGCCAGCGTCTCCAACGGCCAGATGCGTCCGAAACCGAGATTGCTGGTGTTCTCGATGCAAACCAGCTTGGGCTGCGGAAAATGAATGTCACTGGGACGAATCGCCTGCTCCAGTGTTTCCCGGTCAAACACCCCCCGCTCGTTCGGCAACAGGTTGCAACTCACACCGGAAAGCGCTGCCACTCCGCCGCCCTCGTTCAGGTGGATGTGTGCGTTGTCCGCCAGGAAAATCTCGTCTCCGGGTTCGGTGTGGGCACGAACTGCAACCTGATTGGTCATGGTTCCGGAGGGCATGAAGACCGCCGCTTCCATGCCGAGCATTTCGGTGGTGCGGGCTTCCAAGGCATTGACCGTGGGGTCGTCGCCAAACACATCATCGCCCACCTCGGCTTTGGCCATCACTTGGCGCATGGCCGGGGTGGGCTTGGTGACGGTATCACTGCGCAAATCAATCATCAGGCGTTTTTTCGCAATCAGCTTCGAGGGATCGAGGCACGAAGCTACCAGAATGGGCGGCAAAACGGAATTGCAGAGGCCTCACACCTAAATCCTGCAATTTCATATTTTGATTGATCCCCCCCAACCCAACAAAAAAACAACCAACAAACACCAACACGATAGCCAGTCGCTCTTGCAACACCTGCTGCGAGCAGGTGCGGACGTTGCCTTCATGTTGATGCTAAGTGGGAGAATGGCGTGCTGATGGTGAACCGGCAAGCGAAGCCGCTGTGGCAAGACGCAGTTCCGCTCATCACGGAGTGTCGCCAAGGAAGGCGCCCGGCTGCTCCCTCGGCGTCATCCACCCCAGGCGCCTCCGGAGAGCCGTTGGCTCTCCCATCCACCTCTGGTGGGGGTGCGGAAGGTCGCGGGATTTTGGCGCCGGGAGGCGCATCGGCGCTTGCGCCTGCAAAGACCGCTCATCAGGGCGTGAGCACGGGTGCGCCGCCCCGTGCCACCAGATCGCATTTCACCTGTTTGCCGACATGAGCCTCGATTTTTAGCCAGGGGCTCACAGAGCCCTCAACTCTCAGCCGAACATCGCCTCGCGACGCCACGCCGCCCACTGTGCCTGGTATTGCTTGTTGCGGCCAAGCGATGTGCCGGCATCGACAATCATATTTTCGCCGCTGACATGCTGGCTTTCGTCCGCGGCCAGGTAGACAGCGGCCCAGGCAATGTCGTCTGGCTTACCGGCTCGACGAAGCGGGATTTGCTCGTCATATACTTTGGCTAATCGGTCTACCGTAGCCTGCGTTTCCTCTTCCGACAACTCTTTCTGCTTCGCCCCGAGAAAGATAGGCGTCATCACACCACCCGGCGAAATACAGTTGAGTCGGATTCTGAACTCGCCCAGTTCGATTGCGAGGCAACGAGTCATGTGGATAACGGCTGCCTTGCCGGCGGAGTAGAGCATCGACCCGTATCCGACGCCGATTCCTGCAATCGAAGCATTGTTGATAATGCTGCCGCCTCCGTTTTGCTTCATCACTGCCACTGCGTACTTGATGCCCAGAAACACCGAGCCTGCCTGCAGATCCATTGCCGTTTGAAACTGTTCAAAAGAGAGTTGATCAACGGGATCGCCGGGAGAACCCGAACTCGCGTTGTTGAACAAACAGTCGACTCGACCCCAGCGGTCTACCGCAGCGTTGATCATCGCCTTTATATCTTCCTCTTTCGTAACGTCGGTTTTGACGAAGTGAACGTCGCCGCCGAGCTTATCTGCCAGTGCCTTGCCCTTGTCTTCGCGCCTGGCTGCCAAGAGTAGCCGCGCCCCTTCATCAGCAAAAATTTCCGCTGTTCGATAGCCAATACCGCTGGTTGCACCAGTGATGATTGCAACTTTGTCTTTTAGCCTGCTGCTCATTTGTTACTCCCTAATTGCTGTTTTGGACTGATCGCTGGAAGCCGCTACTTTAATACGGTCGACCGCTTTATGGCAAGCATAAAAGCCATCTTTGCGGTGAGGAGCACCTGCCGCCATCACCACAGGCTTATCTCTCCGATCTCGCCACAGGGGCCATTATGATAGTGCTTGATACTGAAATGCTCGAAGCGAATCCAATGTCCCTGATCCAAGGACACCGTTACCGACATTGGAATCCGTGTTGATGCCGGAGACGACGAGGTCAATCTTGCCTTCAGCTAATGGCCCGAGGCCCAGAAACACGCAATCACTCGGTGTGCCACTGACGGCATAGGCACGCGCTCCTTCGATGGCAGTGTCTCGTTCCGCAACAGCAATGCCGTTGTGAAAGGATATGGCGGTGCCAACGCCGCTCTGCTCTTGGTCCGGGGCAACAATGAGCGCCTCCCCGACCCGGCTCACCGCATCGGCGAGCGCCCGGATGCCGGGCGATTCGATGCCATCGTCGTTTGTGACTAGAATCTTCATAATCTTCACACCCCTCACTCGTCGAGGAGCGCGACCACCCCGTTGTCGCCATCGACACGGATCA
>PBTB01000113.1 GCA_002726945.1 Deltaproteobacteria bacterium
GGCTTTGAAAATTGCATATGACAATCTTGAAAAGATGAGTGGAACTCAAAATCGGCTGGCTTTAGTTTAGCCTGATATCCCTCTGCGTAACATCAGTTAGTAAAGACAGTGTCCATCACCCACTCTTCCAAATTTTTCCGTTGGATCCCAGAAATCATGCCATCGTCTTCTACGCCAAGCAATATCAGGCCACCACGCAGGTTCGCCAAAGCCACAATCTCTTTGGCGAGTTGCTCCGGACGGCAGTCATCCCGTTTAAATTCGACTCCGGAGTTCTCACCGTTTGCTATGATTTGCAGTAATTCCGATTTGAGCATTTGGTTTCTCCTGCATGATGTTACCATGAACCACTTGTTTTTCAACAAAGGTTAAATGGTGATCTTTCTCACTTGCTTGTTGTTCGGCGGAGGCAGTTCGCCTGTCGCTGCCGTTTGGAATAAGTTCATACGAATATCTCCCTTTTGATAGATCTGTCATTTTGTCTTACCCTGAAGCCATCTGCCGACTGTCAACAGAGGGAGAGCAACGATTCATTTATTGCAGAAATCTTCAATGACCTCAACGAAAAAATGCCCTCATCCTGGTGGTGACCCTGATCGGCCTGCAGTTGCCGATCTTGGAAAATCGTTGTTGCTTTTCTTTATTGTGCTTTATTTCCGCTTTTGCTATAGTGATACCCTAATACTATGTGAGAAACGAGGTAGGCGCTGATAGCAGCCCTACAACAAACGTTCATAAGGCACTCGTGAAAAGGATTGCAAGGGAGGAGACTATGCCGAAAAGACAAAGACCATCCGATTTTAAAGAGCTTCATTTTAAGCCATTGCTGGAGGTAGCCGCCCTCCTGCAAAACCAGGACATTTCTTCCGTCGAACTGACCCAAGCTCTGCTGAAGCGCATTGCATCCCTGGATGGGAGGCAGAAAAGTTATGCCACGGTGATGGCCGACCAGGCCCTGGCTGCCGCGGAGCAGGCAGATCAGGAGCTGGCGGAGGGGAAGTCTCGAGGGCCTTTACATGGGATCCCTATCGCGGTGAAAGATCTGTGTTTTACCAAGGGGATCCGAACGATGGGGGGAGCGGCGGTACTGGCCGATCATATTCCCAATGAGGATGCGACTGTCGTGACACGGCTGGCAGAAGCCGGGGCGGTTTTGTTGGGCAAGCTCAATCTGACGGAAGGAGCCATGGGGGGCTATCATCCTCACTTTGAGATTCCCTTGAATCCCTGGAATCCGGGCGTGTGGTCGGGGGCTTCCTCCAGCGGATCAGGGGTCGCTACCGCGGCAGGACTGGCCTATGGGACCCTGGGAAGCGACACAGGCGGGTCCATCCGCTTCCCGGCTGCCGCCTGTGGGGTTGTGGGTTTGAAGCCAACCTGGGGCAGAGTCAGCCGCTATGGAGTTCTGGCCCTGGCCGAGTCGCTGGACCATGTCGGTCCACTGACCCGCAGAACCGCCGATGCGGCAGTGATGCTCCAGGCCATTGCCGGTCACGATCCGAAAGACCCCACCTCGCTTCCTGTCCCGGTTCCGGACATGGTGAAACACCTGAATGCCGGGGTGAAAGGGGTCCGGATCGGGTTTGATGAACAAGGGATGGGGCAACACACCGATGCGGAGTTGGCCGAAGCTGTCGCTTCTGGGGTGCGCCTCTTAGAGCAGCTTGGTGCCGAAGTGATTGAAATTCAGTTCCCCGATTTGGATGAAATCTTACCCGCCTGGCCCACCCTCTGCTCTGCTGAAGCGGTCTTAGCCCATGAAGCGACCTATCCCTCCCGTTGTGAGGAGTATGGACCCTGGTTTCGCGACTGGCTGGATATGGGAGCCAAGGTGAGTGGCGCGGAGTACGCCAGAGCCAATAACCTGCGGGCTGCCTGCAATGGGCGGTTTCGAGAAATCTTTGAGACCATTGATGTGTTGGCTTGTCCCTCGATGCCTCGTCCCCCCTTTCCCGTGACCCCTGAACAGTTATATGGCCCCATGGATGACTATGCCCCTTCCTTGCAAAGATTCACCATCCCTTTTGATTTCAATGGCACTCCGACACTCTCGGTTCCGTGTGGGTTCAATCAGGACGGCTTGCCCCTGTCTCTCCAGTTCGTTGCACCCCCGCTCAGGGAACCTCTCCTTTGCCAGGTCGGCCATGCCTACGAGCAGGCGACGGAATGGCATACCCTGCAACCGAATTTAGAAGAGAGATAGGCGAAGATTTTGATTTTCCGGTAGTCTCCCTCTGAAGTGTTGGTGCCCGTCCTCAGCAAGATTCACCCTGTAAAGGGTTGGGATTCTGCGCATAAACGGCGTTTTCCGGTGCGTTTACCCCCGATTTCCAGAGAAACAACACTCAAGCAAACAGTGATTGCACGTCAAGCACGCAAGTGGCTCGCCGATGGCTGTCGGTGGCTTGCTTCATGTAGCTGCGTGTGTCCCGCAGGCACAAACTCCAGCCTGCAGAAAGGGGCCGGCCGACATTCGTTGAGGTTGAACCGGCCGAAACCACCTCTTGCCGTCGATAGCAGCGAATCCGATCTCAGAGTTCTGCGCGAGCGAACGGTCCGAGGGCACCTTCGAGCACTGCCATTACCGCCAGCACGATGTCGTCTCGCCACGGGTTGGCGGTCACTTGCACACCGATCGGCAGACCGGACGGTGATGTACCGCAACGAAGTGCACCGGAGGGCCATCCGGTGAGATCGAACACCATGGTGTATGTGGCAAATTCGGTTGGAAACGGCATCTCTCCGGGTTCCGCATGCGGTTGTGCTGGGCGCGCGTTGACCGGGGATATCAGCACGTCGTACCTGGACATGAAGCCCTGCTGCTCGCGGCGGAAGTCTTCCCACCGCGTCAATGCGTCGACAACGGTATCGCTCGGAACCGTTCGGTCGATGCTGCCGGTCAGCTCGCGAAACCAGTTGTTGCCGTAATCGGCCCGCGCGGTGCCGGCCGTTTCCAGCAATTGCTCTACCGATCGATGCCCGCCGGCCATCCACAGGCCGGAGTCGAGGCCGAGAATCCGCTCCGCCCCGGGCAGGCGGTCGGCGACGACTTCCGCGCCGAATCCAGCCATGAGCTCAGCGGCGGCTTCGACGGCACGAACCGTCTCGGCATCCGGTGTGGCGACACCATTGTCCGTCGTTACGGCGCACTTCAAGCCGTGCAAATCCACCTGGGCGGGATCAGGATAGGCGACGTCGGCGATTCGCGTATCGACGCCGTCGGGTCCCCAGATGATCGGCAGCAGCAACGCGAGATCCTCGACGCGCCGGGCCATAGGGCCTGCGTGGCTCAATGCGTCGGTCAACATGCCGGGGGGTAGACAGAGCCCGGTGCGTGCAACGCTGCCGGAGGTAGGTTTGATCCCCACGATGCCGCAGCAGTGCGACGGAACGCGGATACTGCCGCCGTAATCCGTGCCGATGTCGAAAGCGGTGCCGCTTGCGGCAATCAATGCCGCTGCGCCGCCACTGCTGCCGCCGGGCGAGTGATCGAGCGCGAACGGGTTGTTGGTGAATCCGTGCAGTTTGTTGTAAGTCTCGAAGCTGAGCGTGAACTCGGGCGTATTGGTCTTGCCAAGCAGTACAGCGCCCGCGTCTTTGAGCCGACGCACGACGGTTGCGTCCGTGGATGGGACAAAGTCCTTCCGGCCGACGGTGCCCCACGTGGAAACCACGCCGGCGGTGTCGAAACAGTCCTTGATGGTCATCGGAACGCCGTGCAGGGCGCCGCGCGGGTTCCCGGCTGCGAGCGCTGCATCGGCCTCGCGCGCACGGTCGACTGCGTCGTCGGCAAGGGCCACGACGGCCCGAATCTTCGGGTTCACCTGCTCGATACGCTCTAGATAACGACGGGTCAGTTCTTCGCTCGAGATCTCGCGGTTTCGAATCAACTCCGCCAGTTGCGTAGCCGTCAGGCTGAGCAGTTCGTCATCCGTCGTGTTCGTCATGGTGGTCGCACTCCTGGCGGTGGATTGGCCGGCACATCCGAGCAGCGCAGCCGGTCCGGCGGCGGTCAGGGCGGCGGGCCTGATGAGTTCGCGCCGAGTGGTCACTTCGCCACGCGGTGCGGATATATCAACGCAAAGCTATTGGTCATATTGAGTTTCTGCATCCAATGGCCAAACCGAATGGCGTAGATTCTCGCGCGCAAAACCGTTGATCCGGTGGGTCGTTAGTCCCGGTGGATCGGTGGTGATGATCTTGGCGGCTAGGTCCTGAAAGCATCCACGGAAGTGGTGGCTCGATTTCAGGGCGACGATTTTGTACCGGGTCACGTCGATTCCGACCGCCAGAAACGGCTCGGTGTCGAAAGTCTGCGAGCGACGCGAGCCGACGACGATGTCGATGCCATCGACGAGCAATCGCGCCAGCGGTCCGATACGCCAACGCGCACCTCGAAACATGGCCTGCAGCGTCAAGTCGCCATCGTGAATTGCCTTGATGTAAGCGATCGCTCGGATCGGTTCACCGTGCAGGTCGTCGTATTTTGCGCCCAACACGATGTCGATCGTCGCGCCGACGCCGGCGGTGGTCGCCTGATTGACCACGTCCCGATCGACGATATACCCGAAACATGCGCTGTCGAGTTTCGCGTCGAGCATGGCGCGCAACAGATGCGTGCCATCGCCCGGCGCACCACATCCGGGATTATCGGAGGTCTCATTGATGACGACGGGACCCTCCTTCTCAAGCAAAGCCGATTCAATGGCTTCTTCCGGCGTCAATCCATGCGGCCTGAACGATGCTCGTGATTCCCACAAACGCCGTCCCATGCGTTTGGCCACGGCCTCGGCAAGCCCGCGATCGCCTTCGGTCGTGACGGCTACGTGGGTGCCGACGAGGTCGATGTCCGCATAAGGGAAACCGTGGAACCAACTGACGTCGATGACGCCCGCCTCGAGTTCGGCCTCGAGCATCTCAGCCAACATGGTCTTGCCCGGGCCAACGAACGTCGTTGTCATCGGCACGAGCAGCGGAACCGTTTCGACGACAGTCGTGGGCCGAAACGACTCCTCGAGCATCCGCACGATCAGAGCAACGGCTTCGTTGCTGCGCTCATGAGGATCCATGTGCGGATACTGATGGCAGGCGAACACACCATCGAGCGCGTCGGCCATGCGCTGCGAGACGTTGCCGTGCAGGTCGAAGGTGGCGACCAGTGGCGTACCTTCACCGATCAGATGTCTCACGGCCTCGGCGAGGTCGGCTTCGAGGTCATCGATCCCGTCGACGACTCCTGCTCCGTGCATGCCCAGAACGACGCCGTCGTAAGGCCTCGCATTTTCGAGCCCGTCGAGGATCTCGGCTTTGAAGCCTTCATAGGCCTGTCGCGCAATGGTGCCCGAGGGTTCCGCGCCGACGGCAAGTATCGGCAGCGGCTCGATACCGCGTTTTTCGCACGCCGTGACGAAACCACCGATGTCGGTGGCGTTACCACGTGATTTCAGAATCTGCTCGCCGCGGGCCTGACGAAAGTCGCTGGCTTGTGTCTGCTCACGCCGATAGGTGTTGGTCTCGTGCGAGATACTCGCGATCGCAATGCGCATATGTCTCCCTTCAGTCAATCCAGGTTGTTTTCAAAACCACGATTCGTTGATCCAGACGTCCGCTGCACTCCAAGCGGTGCTGAAGTCGGCGTCGATCTCGTCGTGTTTCTTGCCTTGTGCCGACAAAGCGTTGTGAAGTCCCAGCAGCGACCAGCCGTTAAGGGGATGGTCGGTCAACTCGTCTCGGTACACCCGTTCGGCTTTCAGCAATGCAGCCCCAGCCAGTGCCGGGCTGCAAACGGTAAGGGCTCGGGCTCGTTTCGGAATCACGCTTCCCAGGTGTTCCGCACAAGGCAAAGCGAGGCCGGGTTGCTGGCTCGGACTCGGTCGCGTGGATGTACAGATGAGGCTCATGTCGGCAAACAGGTGAAATGCGATCTGGTAGCACGGGGCGGCGCACCTGTGCTCACATCCTGATGAGTGGTCTTTGCAGGCGCAAGCACCGGTGCGCCACCCGGCACTACCTTCCCAGGTGTCATCGCTTCACCTATTTGCCGACATGAGCCAACCAAGGATTCTCAGGAATGCGTTACTATGAATCCGGAAAGCGCACAAAGACGGATTTCCCGCCACGCTCGTAGCTCACCAGCTTCACCTGCACATCGCCCACCTCGTCGCTGGTGCGGAAGAACAACGCCTGAAAAGGGACTTCCTGCTCGTTCCGCAGGTTGAGGTTGGGGGCATCCCGCCCAATCGCCATCTGCTGAAGTTCGCGGATTTCCGCCAGTCCCATGTTCTCAAGTTCCTCGTCGCTCAGCACCACTCCTGCAAAGAACACCGATTCGTCGAGAACCTGCCCTTGCGGGTTGAGGGCGATGGCCTTGAGCCGGACGTGCCCCACATGGCTGGAGGTCAGGAACTGGTTGCGCACCCGGCCCTCCACGACGAGCAGCGTGTTGCGGTTGAAGGCGTTTCGCACTCGCCGCGAGCGTAAGGGCTTCTCAAACTCAAATTGGTGGACGTATCCTCGGGTGAGTTGCTGGAAGACGCTGGCGTCAAACAACTCCAGATAGCCGCCCACCACCAGCAGGCTGGCAAAGCCGATCACTCCGGCCATCACCATGAGCGCGAGCTTTTCCATCACTTCCAACCCCCAACTCAAATTGCTTTCCGGTGGCGGCGGGTCGGGGCCCGGGGAACCCGGAGGTTTGCCGACCTCAGAGGTTTCCAGTTCAGAAAGCACCGGAATCGGTGTGAGCGGCGTTTCCAGTCCACCAAGTTCGGCTCCCAGCGTTGAATCCGCAGACACGGACTCCAGCGTTTTCACTTTTGAGACCGTGGGCGTTTCCTCCAGCGCCGGGCTGTCCGGTTTTTCCAGCGTCTGGGGGGGCGGGCCTGATTCTGTCTGAAGGTGGGATTCTGGGGTTGACGGGGATTCGGGAGGGGCGTTGTTGTTTTCGGCCCCAAGTTCCCGGAGTACCGAGGAGGCCGCGTCTTCGTCTTTTTCTGTGGGCATGTCGGGTGCAATTTTCACCATGCGTGGAGGCTTCCGGGTCCGATTCCGGAGCATTCCCGGTTTCACGAACAGGTTGTAACGCTTGTTTTGCTCCAGCGGTTTGTTGACCCTTGCGAGAGGGGCGTCTCCAAGCTGGACCGATTCCAGATAGAGGCGCTCGGCCTCCGGAGGGATATCCAAAAAGGAAGTTCGGCTCGCGAGCGAACCCAAGCCCTCAGACGAGGCGGAAGCTTGAGAATTACCGATGTCAACGGACATGGGGTGGGCGCCTTGGGTTTCGAGGAGTTGTGCTCAGACGAATAACGCTACGAAGACCCTGCGGTTGTTGCAAGACATTCGGGGCCGCTCAAACCGGGGTGCAAGTCAACGTGAGACCTTCACTCAATCACTCCGGTGTGTGCTGCTGCGGCGCGTCAACACAATACACGCGACGCAGACCAAGGATAGGAAGTGGAATCCCCCATTCAGTTCTACGCCTATGATGTTGAGATCATCTGCGCCCATGTTTCTGTTGATGATGACAAGCTTTAGTAGGCTTCAGCCTATTCTCGAAGCTACCGCCTTCAGGCGGGAGTGGTTCACTTTTATGCTACTGATATCGTTGCATTATAGTAAAAGACGTTAAGAACCGAACACTGTTATCATAGGTTAATATTGTTTAATATCAATGAATTGACTTCCTGTATTTCTATGATGGCAAAATCCTGGTAGATTTTCCCGCAATCCCTTGAAAAATAAGGGCAATCGATGGTCAAAAAATGTGTGAGACCATCAATGAAATAGATGCATTTTATGACAAAAAATTGAGTA
>PBTB01000114.1 GCA_002726945.1 Deltaproteobacteria bacterium
AAAAGGGATTACGACACGACTGATCGATCAAACCTAAATCTTTAATCACTCCTGTAGGTAGCAATTGACCTGACTTTAAAAGGGATTACGACGTAGATACGCCAGCATTTGACGCTTGTTTTCCATGACGTAGCAATTGACCTGACTTTAAAAGGGATTACGACGCTTACGACTCAATCTTGACCTCTGCAATTCCTAAAGGTATCTCAAAGTAGCAATTGACCTGACTTTAAAAGGGATTACGACACGACTTGGATGAGGAAATAATCAGGTAGTCCGAATACGGTAGCAATTGACCTGACTTTAAAAGGGATTACGACATCACACTTGGGTGGTATGCTCACCTGCCATTCTGTAAGTTGCTCTTTTTACGAAATATGCGCTGGACAAGAATTGAATTTCATGGCAGTTTTCCCGAAGGTGCTATGTTGCCCACCTTTAAGGGTTCCATGCTACGGGGAGCCTTGGGGTTTGCCCTCAAGCGCACGGTCTGCGCAGTCCGGGTCAAAGTCTGCGAACCCTGCTTGTTGCGCCCCTCCTGTGTGTACGCCCGCATTTTTGAAGCCAAGCCTGATCCAGAACAGAGGGCTGGACAAGTCAATCTCCCCCATCCCTACGTTCTCGATTCCTCACCAATGGATCGTGAGACATATGTTAAGGGGGACGCCTTCCATTTTGAGTTGCTACTCTTCGGCTCCCTGATCGAACTGCTTCCTTACTTCATTTATGCAGTTGAAGAAATGGGACGAAGAGGTCTTGGCACCAAACGGCAGAGATTCCAGCTGGAACGGGTGGAGGTGGGCAAACAAACAATTTACACCCCTGAGCTGCCCCAACTGCCCGACCCACTGCCCGACAGGAGGTTGACACTCGATCCACTTCCCCTGGACGGGGACATTCATCGCATTCGGATTCATCTGGAAACCCCACTTCGAACCAAATCCGATGGGCGACTGGTTTCAAGTCTGGATTTTACCCTGCTCGTGCAAATCGCTCTGCGGCGGGTGCGGGCGCTCTGGTGGGAGTTTGAGAAACATTCACCACCATTGGACGAAAAACTACTGCACTCCCAAGCCCGGCAAATTGAAGTCTTGAACTCCAGCCTGCACTGGCATGAACAAATTCGTTACTCCTCCCGCCAAAAATCCAGGCAATTTATGGGAGGAGTGGGTGGTTCGATTGAGTTTGAGGGGAGCCTTGCCCCCTGCCTGCCACTGCTGCGTGTGGCGGAGGTGGTTCACCTAGGAAAGGAAACCAGTTTTGGATTGGGGAAGGTGAGGGTGGAGCTCTTGGGGTAACGGCAACTTCTTATAGTCAAATCATGGTTCCCCTGTTTTGCTTATCCAAAACTCATGCTAAACCACGCCTTGAATTGATTTGAATGATTACAAATCAAAACCCTGCCTTGCTTTCCAAACACCATTTGTATAGGTGCCTTCCACATTCCCGTATTCTTCGTAAAAAGTGCCACTCCAACGTTTGCCGTCCTTGAATTCTCCGACATACTTTTCTCCATCAGGATAAGTGTAGGTTCCCTGCCCGTGCTTCTTGCTGTCCTGCCACTCCCCAGCATACTTTTCTCCATCAGGATAAGTGTAGGTTCCCTGCCCGTGCTTCTTGCTGTCCCTCCACTCCCCGACATACTTTTCTCCATCAGGGAAAGTGTAGGTTCCCTGCCCATGATACTTGCCGTCCTGCCACTCCCCGACATACTTTGACCCATCAGGCCAAGTGTAGGTTCCCTGCCCGTGCCTCCTGCTGTCCTGCCACTCCCCGACATACTTTGACCCATCAGGCCAAGTGATAGTTCCCTGCCCGTGCCTCTTGTCGTCCTGCCATTCCCCGACATACTTTGACCCATCGGGGTAAGTAGCTGTTCCCTGCCCGTGCATCTTGTCGTCCTGCCACTCCCCGACATACTTTGACCCATCAGGGGAAGTGTAGGTTCCCTGCCCATGATACTTGCCGTCCTCCCACTCCCCGACATACTTTTCTCCATCAGGGGACGTTAAAGTTCCCTCGCCGTGCGGAACACCATTACGGAGTTCTCCAACATAAACATTATCTTTTTTGGGGTGGCCATTCGTTTTCCATCTCTTCAATCCAAAATCCCAATAAAGCATTGCGTTCTCTTTCGGTCTAGTGCTTTTTCAGTCTGGCCCCGACCAGAATGTGCATTGGAGAATAGGTTGGGGGCCAAAGTACTGTTTAATCAACGTGCAGATGAATAGTTGGGCATGCGTCTATTGCGTGAATCTTGACACCAGGGGATCCGGTAGGCCGGCTTCCACAAAACCCTTCGCACGAAGTTCACAGGCCGGGCAGTTTTCACAGGGAGGGACCTCCCCGTTATAGCAGGTATGGCTCCAGGCCAATGCTTCCAGGGCACCAACTTCTTTAGCAAAAAGAACGGTTTCGGCTTTCGTCATCCACATCAAGGGAGTGTGGATCCGGATTTGTGTCTCCATGCCAAGATTGATTGCCACCTGCAAGGCTTCCACGGTGTTTTGCCGACAGTCTGGATAGCCACTGTAATCGGTTTGGCAGACCCCGGCGACCAGATCCCTGATGCCCCGTTGATAAGCATAAGCCGCAGCAAAGGTGAGGAAGATCAGGTTGCGTCCGGGCACGAAAGTGTTCGGCAACTGCCCCTCCGTTGCAACCGTATCCACGACTTCGTCGCCAGTCAGGGCATTACCCCCCAATACTGCAAAGGTGTCAATCGGCAGGACCGCGTGCTCCACCCCGGACACTCCCGCCACCTTCCTGGCCGCATCCAGTTCAATCCGGTGCCGTTGACCATAATCAAAGGTTATCGAAGTGACGGAATCAAAATGCTTCAAGGCCCAGTAAAGGCAAGTCGTGGAGTCTTGCCCGCCAGATAATACGACAAGTGCCTTATGGGACATTTCCCGTGTATTCGCTTTCCTCATGTTGCTCCTTTCTCTGCGGCTGCAGCTAAGCGGTCGGGGGAAAGGCTTTGAATATCGAGACTATACCCATTTTTGGCGAGTATCAAGCAGCCTTTAGAGCCTAACCGGAAGGTGAAAAACCGTTCCGGAGCCTCATTTGGCGGGCTATGGGAACAAAATCGAACTTTGTTTGTGGCCCTGCCCACCTGGAGCGACTCAAGGCCATCGCGGTGTTGCGCCGCAGGATGAAGCTTGACGAGATCAGGGACGTGCTTAGCTGCATCGACAAGGCCGGGCTTGCCGAGCTTGCCGAAGAGTGGACGCTGGAGAAGCCTGAGTCTGCAAAAGCGTACCTCGACTCCATTGAGGGTTCCGGTGCTGTAGAGATCTCCGTCCACGACCTTGATCGTCCAGTTCCCGTTGCTGCTCTCTCCAAAGAAGGCATTGCTCAGCAGCACCATGCTGGAAAGATCATTACTGGTCCCGAAGCCGTTGCGGATGTTGAAGAGGATGCTCTTGGTGGAAGAAGGAGAGGTGAGTTCAATTCCCAAATCCCCGGTGTAGGTGTGCGTGGCACTGACCTTGATCTGGGTGGCCTCAATGAACGTGAGATTGTCACTGACGCTGATGGTGTTTGTCGCGCCAGTGGAACTGTATCCGGAATCGAGAAGCTCAGGGGACCGCTACTCCGCCAAGAGCATTGTTTCAAATCGCTGGTCGCCAGATGGCTGGTGTAGGACTCGGCCATGGTTACGGCGGCATCCACGTCCACCCGGCCAAAGCCGTACCAGTTGTGGAAGTTGAAGCTGGCCGCGTTGGTGGTCCAGCTCAGTTCAGCTTGGATGCCCCCAGCCAAGTACCACTGACGGTTGAATGTACTTTCTCGGCAGTCTTGGCAAGGATGTACTTGACGTCTCGGCCTGTGAGATTGTTGTTGGCATGCAAGAGCAGGGCAATTGCCCCTGACAGTACCGGCGCTGCCGAGGAGGAGCCGTTGAAGGTACTGGTGTAGTTGCAGCCACTGTTATTGCCGTAGTAATCCCATTCAAATCCTTTGTATCTGAGTGACCGGGAAGCGGTGCAGTCGGTTCGGGAGAACGTGTGTCAACAAGCCTTCTGCGGCTTCGAGGAGTTCGTCACGGATTCGGTCGGTGGACTCTCATTCGTCTCACGATTCACGGATCGGCTCACGATTGCCAACCAGGGTTGTTCATGACGGGGTTTCTCCGCAGGGCGGTAATAGTGATGCAAGATCTCGAAACCAGCCGCTTCCAGGTAGGACTGACTGGCCTTCAATTCCATGTAATGACCGTACCGTTGTCCCTGCCACCCTTCATCGTTGCCGCGGGGATTGGAAGAAAACAAGATGCCGCTGGGTCGCAGGGCGTCGTGTAATTCCTTGAGGACTCGGGACAATTCCTGACTGGGGACATGGAAGAGCGAGGCGTTGGCGAAGATGCCATCGAATCCTGCTTTCGGCAATTCCAAGTCAAGAAAGCTTTGTTGAAGGATCGGGCACTGAGTGTAACGACGAGCGATCCTGCAAAACTCCGCACTGCCGTCCAAACCGACAGGACGATGCCCCAATGCTTTGAAATGCTTGACGTCTCGCCCAGGTCCGCATCCAAAGTCCAAGAGGTCGAGCGGCTTTTCCGGAAGACAAGCCGATAAAAACGCTTCGTGATTTTGTGTGACGTCGTGGTCTTTTGTCCCTTCCCAAAAAAAATTGGCATGGTCATCGTAATGGCGGAGGGTGACCGTTTCGATTGTCTTCAGTTCTTCGGAATTCCAACGAGGCAACATGTTTTCTGCAACGCATTCGATTGTTTATTGAAACTGGGGTTGGCTAACGACTAGCAATCACCGGGCCGCGACCGGGGACGCTACATTCAAATCAAGCGAGCTTCGCGGCTCCTGTGCATTGCGTTGTTATCTGGCCATCGCGTTGATCTGCGAGTTGGCGACGGACCAGTTGATTTGAATCTGCGTGTAGACATGCATTTGGGGTGAGAGACATTTAGCTGGGTTTCGGATGAAAGAGATCGACGGCTTGGTTAGGGCGTTGCGCACAATCGCTAAGGAAATAGCGGTCGAGCATCTGTCCAGCAACAGTCCATTCTTTGTTGGTGAGTGTAATACCGGAAATCTCGTTCACCGCGCCCTTTACTTCGATCGCGAAGGGAGACGTTGATGTTTCGATCCTGAAGTCGTATCCACATCCATCTTGGCGGCAGTCCACAAGTTCGCCGGCGATGGGTTGCGAAGTTGAGGCGTGATAAGCGATGAATGCCTGTTCCGCAGCCAAGCCAGTCGAACCCCTAGTCGTGCCTTGTTCGGATTCGTTGTCATCCGCATCAAGAACGTCCATTGCGTGGGCTAGATCGTGACCAATTGGTGTATTGGGTTTATCTGCGACCGCTTTGACAATCGCGCGCAGTTCGGGCTCCGTCAGGTGCGACAGGGCTTCAATCACCCGGACTCGGCTCGGAGCCATCGGGCGTTTGTGCCAACCTTGGGCGGCCGTTTGGATGAACGGGATCAAATTCATCACGCCAGTTCTGAATCGACTTGGGCGGGACATCAAGAGCCTCCCCCAACGCATCGTGTGTTCTGCGCTGTGTCGAATAGCCCAGGTGTTCGTAAGCGGCCTCGTCAAATCGCGACAGGTAGTAACCGCAGATCATGCCAAGGACGCGATTTCGATTCATGTTGAGGCCAGATAACGTTGAAAATCACCGGTAGCAAAAAGCGGCATGGCGCAGGACGAGCGGCGCGGCTTTTTGCTGTCCGAGTGCATTTGCCCTGTTATGTTGTAGTTTCATACATAGCCCTTAGTACATCAATCGGGTACGCATATTTAATAGCACCCATAGGAATTTGATTAAGCTTTCTTATGATACTTGGCACTGTGTGGCTATGAGCACCACCCTCTTCTAGAATGTAAAATTTGTAATGGAATGCCAGGTCATTCATTGAGCCAAGGACGCTTTTGCTATTTGTTTTTGCATATGCCACTTCGGCATATTCCGAAAGAATTCTTTCCCTAGCTGATTCATCAAATCCCTCTTCTGCTAAAACACACTTAAAGTGATCTTTAAATAGTACGCTTAGTGCTCTTATTTCTGCTCTCGAAACATCTGGAGCGATAAAATTAAAAAGAGTTTTATCATTTACAAAAAGAACACACTTCCTTCGAATTATGTGTATCAAGTTAGCATGCCAAGAACCCAGATATGAGAAACTGGGTTCAGCCTCTTGTAAATCTGCTTTCTTCAGCCCCATCTCCTTCTGGAGCTTACCTGTGCATCGAATTAGCTGCATGTGATTGTTGATAGTCCCCCCTCTTGAGTGTTGGCGCCTGTCCTCAGCAAGAATCACCCTCTAAAGTGTTTGAATTTCGTGAATAAACGGTGTTTCCCGGTGCGTTCACCCTGGTTTACAGTTGTGTTTCCTGATTTCCAGAGGAACAACACTCAAGAGGGAGACTATCTGCAATTTTTTAGCCTACTCACTCCGTACCCCAATTTATTGAGAACTTACCGGAGTTTCAAGTGTCCCTCGGGTTGCAACGGAACGTATCGTCAATCAAGGAGGCAAACCCGGAAATGCAGAGTATCACTCGTTTTCCCACGGCATTCCGGACTGCTGATGCCCCCAGAGGGCAAGTTCCGGCAAGGGAACAGGACACTCCTTGAAGGATGCCCAAACCATCGAGTTACTGAGGTCTCTCGGCAAAAGCGAACTGAGAGCATCGGTGCAAGGCTGTCCAGCAATCCGCACCCCCACGATGTTGGGAGCCTCTGCTCCGGGGTGATACTCCAGGGTCACAAGGGCATCCTGGTCACGCCCGGGAGTCACACACTGCCTTGCAAGCTTGCGGGCGAGCAAACCCCCCAGCCGATCCACCTTGTGGAAATCCTTTCCGGACCAGGCACCACCGCCAATGGGAACGCCGGGGCCATAGGCGTCCACCACGAGCTTCTTCCCGGAAAGCCCATTGTCTCCATTGGGTCCAACGGAGATGAACATTCCGGCACGGTTGAGGCTCACCTCTGGAGTGGAATGTCCGCTGCAGGCCGTTTCGACGGCAGCCTCCCCGAGCCTTCTGAGCATCAGCCAATCGCTCTGCACATGATGACTCAGGGACAGTGAAACATGAACGGGTTTCCAGCGTCTGCCTCCGTTTTCCACGCGGACCAGCACCTTCCCATCCGGACCAACATGCCCCAAGGCAATCTCTGACCTCAACTCAACCAGTTTTCTCGCGATCCTCCTTGCCAGCCAGACTGCCGGCGGCAGGTGATCGATGCCGGCATCGGCGCTTGCGTAGCCCACGCAGATCGCCTGGTCGTCACTGAGATGCCGCAGATCCCGCTCCTCCTCCTCGAAGGGTCCGAGGCAGAGATGCTCGCGGATGCTCAACTCTCCGGAGAACGGCTTCCAGTCCATGCCTCCCTCATCGGTGCCGTAGCCCGCGTTTTGGTAGGCCTTCCGGATGAGGGGCTTGCAGCCCCCTTGTTCCTGAAACTTCGTGATGGCCTCCTCACAGGCGGCAATGCGTCCGGTCAGGACCACCTCATTGAACACACAGGCCATCTCCAGCCCGCATTGCGCCTTTGGATCCAGCTGTCTCAGTGCGTCCACAATGCCGTCCACCGCGGCGTCACAAAGCTTGTCCGGGTGTCCCGGCAGGACGTGTTCTGCGGTTTCGTATCGTCGTTCGTGCTGCATCGTCTCACTCCATGGTTGATTGGTTGATGCACGGTTCAAGGCAGGGCCTGCACTCCCCTGAGGGGATACACCCTGCCGGAAAAAGCGGACGCAAAGGAGGTGTCTCCATACTCTGTGATCACACTGTTCACCCGCACCCGCCGCTTCTTCAGACGCCGTGCGTGCTCGGAGGGCACCTTGCCCACCCAGCCGTCCGTGAGGATGAGGGCGCGCCGGATCCTGTGCTCGAGCAGATGCCCGGTCACGCAGTCGATGTCCGTGCCCCATGTGCTCTCCACCGCCCCCTTGCGGATCTGGGAGAAGCTCAAGTCGCGGATGCCGGTGCTGAAGGCATGCACCCTCGGATGCAGCCACTGCATGAGGGGCAGCAGCGCCCCGTAGAGCACCGGGATCACATCATTCATGCTGCCGCTGACATCGACATAGACGTGCACCTTTTCAAAACGCCTGATTTCCGGAGCGTTGCCAACTGCCTTGAAAAACACCGGATCCAGCCCGCAGGCCGCAACGACCTCGGACTTGCGGTCCATCATCGTCCTGTAGGGCAGGCAGCTCTCCACCGTGCCCTGCATGAGCCTGGGGGCTCCGGAGCAGGCCGCTCCTGAATCGAGCAGGGGCCAGAGTGCCCTGCGGATGACTGCGACCGTGCGGATGCGTGCATCACCCACGTCAATCAGGGTGCGGTCGAGGTCTGCGCCCTTGTCCTGTCCGGCATGACGCTCGTGCATTGGCCAGCGGGCGACGATGTCCTGGACCTCCCTTGCGAAATCCGGGTCCACTCCCTGGGGATTCTGCTCGTCGTGATTTCCAAGCAGCCTCTCCATCGAGGGTTCCACACCCCCCGGATCCGCAACTGGATGCCCGGATTGCAACTGTCCAAGCTGGTTTTGGATCAGTGCAAAAAGCTCTTCGTAGGTTGCGGAACTTTCAGTGTAGAGCGCCTTGTGTGCCTGTAACGCCTCTCCCTGCAAATGCCACCTGACCCAGGGGGTGTTCCAATCCTCGGGGGGCCGCAGCAGGGCCTCCGGGAAGACATCCGGCTTATAGAGCCTGCGGAAGAGCGAGGTGTGTGCACTGTCGGGAAAGAGCAGGCAGAGGTGCGAGTTGATCACGGCGTCGAACGCCCAGTTCTGCACCGGGGTCACCCGCTCATAAAGCCTTGTGTGTCCAAGCAGGACATGAAAGAGCTCGTGCAACACCAGCATCACCAGACGCTGGTCGGTTTGGCAGTGACGCGCCACGAAATCCGGGTTGATGCGCAGTTTCGAGCGGGTTCCAAGGGTGACGCAGGCAGTGGGCACCTGCGGAGTGATCTCGATCTCCAGCAGTGAGAGCAGCTTGAAGAAGGCCTGCTGACTCACAGGAACGGCATTCCAGATCCGGTCGGTGATTGCACCCTCTGGTGTTGAGGAGGTTTCTGGGTTCATCCTGTTCCTTCTGTTTGTTGATGAGTGGTCATGGATCAGCCCGGCACATACAGCAGGTAGCTGGTGTCATGCTCGGGCTCGCTGTCGGGCAGCACCGGACTGCGGCTGGCAACAAAGAGGCCTGCATGGGTTCTGGAAAAGACGGCAAGCATTCTTTTGGGATCCAGATCGGGACGCATGACGGTTGCACACCTTGCCCTGCTTGCAAGCGCGAAGGCAGGGAGCCCCAGCGAGAAGGGATCAAGCTGCACGACGTTTTCCAGGTATTCATCCTCCAGGGACTCCCGAGTCTGCTCCATCAGTTCGGGATGAATCCCCGAGGTGTCGATGCCCTCTGTTTGCAGGGCAATCCGTGAGACCACAACCAGCCCGGCGAGCACCTGCTTCCTTGTTGGATGTCCGTGCGAACACGGTTTGAGGGATTCCGGGACAAAGTGCCTGAGGGTGTTGTTCCGACTCAGGTTGAAGCGGATTTCCAGACCGGATTCCTGGTTGCAGGCCCTGGAGGTTTCCTTTGAGCACATGGTTCTGTAGGGAGTCACGGTCAGCCGCGACCGGGGCGGGCAACTCATGTTGTGCAGTGCGTCCCCGCCGGTTTCCATCAATGAATAGCGCAGGGGCTGCTCCCTGTTCTCCCCGGCAGACCCAAAGTGGCGTCTCGAGGTCATGCGGCCTCCTTGCAGGGCTCCCCGGGGTGTAGCCATCCATGCCACAGCCGGTCGGTCTTCACCAGCAGGGTGGGATCGAAGTTCTCGTTCTCGACGGTGAACAGGGTGTAGAGGATGTTGCAGAGTTGGGGGGTGTTGTACGCGTTGCTTTTGCTGACCCGAGAGACTTTCCTGACCAGCCGGTCCCACTCGCTTGCACGGTTGCGGTGCACCGAGAGGTTGTGGGTGCCCTGCTCCGTGAACTGCTTGAGCTTCAAGAGGGGTTTGCTGAGCAGTTCGTAGGTGGAGGCCGTCACACGGTCCTTGGTTGCGAGGATGGGAAGCAGCTGTCGGGAGAGCAGGTAGCGCTCGGGAACGGACAGCCCTGCATAGGCGTCGGTGACCAGTTGTGAGAACTCGATGCGGGGAATTGCCGACTTTGAAACCTGCAGCGCGAGCGCGATGCGCTTCACCGGGTTTGACTCGGCCTGGATTTTCAGCAGCGGGCTGTCCTGCGGCTGCCCCGCCGCTTGCAGGGCCGCCTTGTGGATGGAGTTCAGTTTCGAAACGGTGATCCGCTCCCCCTTCACCCGCTGTGGAAGCCCCCACTTGAGTGCAATGAAGGCCGCATCCTTAAGAGAATCCTTCCAGTTGAGGGCAAGGCAGGCGGCATGGATCGACGCGATGGTTTTGGAAAGCACGACTGCCCGACGCCCGCTGATCGGCCAGCCCGCCTTCTTGAGGGGCAACACCAGCGCATTGACATAGTCCCCGATCCACTCGGATTCCTGACTGCTGATGTTTTTCCGCTGTGCACTGGCCGAGTCGATCCAACCCTGGATGGATGCACCGTCCACATCTGCACATCCCCCCTTGCTGATGATGCTCCTTCTGCAGGCTGCATTCATGTCGTTGAAATCCGGAATCTCAACAATGTAGGGAAACCGGTCTGCAAGGGCGGGGTCAAGGGGCAGTGATCCCTGGTAAGCCTCCTCGTGCTCTTCCAAACCCTCAAGGGAGATGGGCGGGTTCATTGCCGACCAGCGGTAGCGGAGCTTGTCGAGCAAAAGCCCCTGCACACGCCGCTCGTGGATGATCGAGAAGAGCTTGTTCTGGTGCTCCGGACGGCATCGCGAGATTTCATCAAGAAACACCGACTCCGCATCCCAGAGATCCCCGTCGGTGCGCAGGTAGGTCAAGGCATTCTTTTCTGGATTGGGAACGGGAAATCCAAGCAAATCGTCAAACGCGATCAGGCTCGCGTTGTAATGCCGGTGCCTCAAACCCAGCGCGGAGGCAAGCCGGTTGAGCAACTCCGACTTGGCGGTGCCGTGTCGACCGATCAGCAGCAGTGGCTGACCATCCGTGAGGGAGGCGAGGATGATGGGATCGAGGTGGTCGAGCCCGTAGAGGTTGAGTGAACGAAGCAGAAAGCTCTGCTTGGAAGAAGGGTTCTTGGACATGGGGTCTCCTTGGGTTCCCAGGTTTCTGTCATTGACAGCCGGACTCCCGGGAGGAGACCCGCTGCCGCTTTAGCAGGATTTCTAGACCGCCCGCAAGCTGTCAGCTCAAATCGGCGGTTGGAACAGGGTCAGGCAACGTGCTTTTCCCGATCCTCGTGCAGGCTCTCGGCCTGCATGTTCTGTGAGCTTGCCAAGCACGGCGAGGGGTTCCTCCAACGCCTTGGTCTCCTTGCGGAGATGAGAGACCGGTTTCCGTGCTGCAACCACAATGCTGCGCTTGAAAAGAAATGAAGTCTTGAGCCAGTCAGGCATTTTGGCTTCCGCCCCTATCGTTCCCCGCCTTGGCGAAGCTGCTGCAAGCACCTTCAGGCCACGCCTGCAAAGGTTGCTGACCGGGGTGGCGCAGGTTGCGCCCATGCAGTCGATCCCGGTTCTCTCGATAACAAGATCACAGTATACGGATATACTGATCTAATGTCAAAAACTTTTTTTGCTCTGGTTCTGCGGGTATGGTTTCCCCTCACCCCGGCTGAACTTGCGGGGGGAATTGACCTGCGTTTGTGAAACCCTCCTGCGGCTGAATCCTGCTCCACTGCGCTTCGTCCACCGAAGCTCCTTCTGCGGAGACGTTCCTGACGGGAGGCACGTGCCTCCCTGCGTTTGCATGTGGGGAAACCCTGCTTTCTGCAGTTTCTCCAGGTTGTCCTCACAACCCTCCTTACAGCAAGTAAAACCAATCCTGAGCCTGACAAACCGCTGGCCCTGAATGCTTCTCCATCGAGAGCAACCTCCCTCACCTTGCTTGACGCAGCCCTGTCTGTGGCCCCGCTCCCCGGACTCATTGATGAGGCGGTTGCTCTTGAGGGGGCAGTAGTAGAGTTTCTTGAGTGACTCGATGTGGAGCATCAGCCACTT
>PBTB01000115.1 GCA_002726945.1 Deltaproteobacteria bacterium
CCACCTTTGAAGTTGATCATGATCGCAATGAGGGCAGTGTCCGCCCACGCTGATGCGCTTCTCAAGGGCCTCTGCGACGGTCTCACCTTCATCCTTGACCCGCAAGGCATCGGACAGCTTCCTTTTTTGTGCCGGGCTCAACCCCTCAAGACGCAAAAGATATTGTTTGAATTCAGTATGATTCATCTCCTTCTCCCTACAAAGATTTAGCAGTTCCGGTCACAGAGTGACAGATCCAAGAAAGTCTATCAACATTTAACGCCCCGATAGCCAGTGGCTCTTGCAACCCCTGCTGCCAGCAGGTGCGGACGTTGCCTGCGTGTTGGTGCTAAGTGAAAGATATGGCGTACTGATGGTGAACAGGCAAGCGAAACCGGGGTGTCCTACCTCCCTGACCCGCCCCTTCGAACTTCTGTCTTGACAGCCTCCGCCCAGCTGGGCACAATTATTAGCACTTGCTCTCGTTGAGTGCTAACCGTACAACTGCACGACAACCCATGCCGCGTCCGCAAGTTCCGGAGTCACAAAATCAGATTGACGAGCGCACCCAGCTTGTGCTCCAAGAGATCGTCAACAGTTACATTGAGACCACCGAGCCGGTCGGGTCACGCACGCTCTCCAAGCAGCTTGCGACTCCGATATCGCCCGCGACCATCCGCAACATCATGTCGGACCTCGCGGAACTGGGCTTCCTGACTCAGGCGCACACCTCGGCGGGTCGCATCCCGACGGACAAGGCGTTCCGCTACTATGTGGACTCGCTGGCAGTGGCCGACTCCCTCACGGAAGAGCTGCAGTCGAGCATCCAGAAACTGAGTGCAAAGGGGGTGAGCCAAGTTGAGGAATTGCTCTCGAACACCACCAAGATTCTTGCGAAGCTCACTCAGTTCGCCTGTTTGGTGACGGCCCCGAAAACCGCTGTCAGTCGCTTGCAGCGCATCGAGTTCATCAAGGTCAGCACCAGCAAGATCCTGGTGATCCTCGTCAGCAAGTCCGGAGTCGTCCGCAACAAGTTCATCGAGATGACCGAGAAGATTTCTCAGGACTTCCTGAACTCGATCTCTGCGTTTCTCAACGAGCAGTTTCGGAACCGCTCCTTCCAGGAAATCCGCAACCAGATTCTGGAGAGCATGGTGGAGGACAAGGAGCGCTACGACCGGCTGCTTGCGCAGGCAGTGCGGTTGGGCAAGAAAGCCTTTGAGGTGAGTGATCCTCCGGAACTTTACATGGACGGGCACCTCAACTTGCTGATGAGCGACGCCTTTGGTGACCGCAACGACTTGCGGGGGCTGATGAGCACCTTCGAGAGAAAAGGCCAGATCATGGAGGTGCTGGACAACACCATGCAGGCCGACGGTGTGCGGATTTACATTGGCGTTGAGAACACTCATGAGGGGTTGAGGGACTGCACGTTGGTAACCGCCAACTACCGTAACGAAAACAACGTCCTCGGCACTCTGGGCGTGATTGGCCCGATCCACATGGACTACCAACGGATCATTCCGGTGGTGGATTACACCTCGAAAATCCTTTCACAAGCGATCACCCGACATTCGTATGACTGAGCAGAAAGAAGCTTTGCAAGCCAAGGAAGCCGTTGAGAGCACTCCGGAGTTGGATGAAGCGGCAACCCCGGCAAACGAGGTAGAGCCTGAAGGTGCAACCGAGACTGACGAGGCGGCTGCAGCCGCTGCTGAAGAGGACGGCGAGTCCGAGACGGATGAGTCCCCGGAAGCCCCCCTTGTAGCCGAGCGGGATCAACTCCAAGACCGTTTGCTGCGGCTCAACGCGGAGTTTGACAACTACAAGAAGCGCATGATCCGGGAGAACTCCGAGCGGCTGCGCTACAGCAGTTTTGAGCTGCTCGCGGGACTCCTGCCCACGCTGGACAATCTGGAACGGGCAATTGACCACGCGAAGAAGGAGGAATCCACCCGCGAGAGCATGATCGAGGGGTTGGAGCTGGTTTGCAAAATGGCCCAGGACACCCTCGTCAAGCATGGGGTCAGCAAAATTTCAGCGCAGGGGGAAGTCTTCGATCCCACACGGCATCAGGCGGTGGGAATGGTGGAGACCACAGACGTCCCCAGCAACCATGTTGCCGAAGAGTGCCTGGTCGGCTACACCCTGCACGAGCGCATTCTGCGGCCCGCGATGGTCCGGGTCGCTGGTAAATAACTGGACACAACACAACCACGGCAAGGAGTCGTTATCATGACAAAAGTGATTGGCATTGACCTCGGAACCACCAACTCCTGCATCTCGGTGATGGAGGGGGGCGGCGATCCGCAGGTGATTCAGAACTCGGAAGGCGTGCGCACAACTCCATCGATGGTCGCGTTCAACGATGCAGGCGAACGGCTTGTTGGGCAGGTTGCCAAGCGTCAGGCGGTGACCAATCCGGACCGCACCATCTTCTCGGCAAAGCGCCTCATGGGGCAGGCGCTGGATTCCGATGCAGTCAAGCACACACAGGGCATGGTTCCCTATAGAATCACCAAGGGTGCAAACGACCTCGCCTACATTGAAGTGGAGGGCAAGCAGTACTCGCCGCAGGAAATCTCGGCCTTCGTGCTTCAGAAGATGAAGCAGACCGCCGAGGAGTACTTGGGAGAAACCGTCACGGATGCTGTGGTCACGGTGCCGGCCTACTTCAACGACAGCCAGCGTCAGGCGACCAAGGATGCGGGCAAGATCGCCGGACTCAATGTCCTGCGCATCATCAACGAGCCAACCGCTGCCGCAATGGCCTATGGGCTGGACAAGAAGAACGATGAGAAGATCGCGGTCTTCGACCTGGGAGGCGGTACCTTCGACATCTCAATCCTGGAACTGGGAGAGGGCGTGTTTGATGTCAAGGCGACGAACGGCGACACCTTCCTCGGCGGGGACGATTTCGACGCCCGGCTGATTGACTTCCTAGCCACTGAGTTCAAGCAGGAACAAGGCATTGACCTGCGCGGGGACAAGATGGCTCTGCAACGCCTCAAGGAAGCCTCGGAGAAGGCCAAGCACGAACTGTCCTCCAGTCGGGAAACCGACGTCAACCTGCCGTTCATCACGGCAGACGCTTCCGGACCCAAGCATCTCAACCTCAAGATCACGCGGGCAAAGTTCGAGTCGCTGGTCCGCGATCTTGTGGAACGCTGTCTGGGTCCGTGCCGCAAGGCGCTTCAGGATGCCGGGGTAACCGCCAACGACATCAACGAGGTGATCCTTGTGGGGGGCATGACCCGCATGCCCAAGATTCAGCAAGTCGTCAAGGAGTTCTTTGGCAAGGAACCCAACCGGGGGGTGAACCCGGACGAGGTGGTTGCCGTGGGTGCCGCTATCCAGGGGGGAGTGCTGAAAGGCGACGTGAAGGACGTGCTGCTGCTTGACGTGACCCCGCTTTCGCTGGGCATCGAAACCCTCGGAGGCGTGATGACCAAGCTCATCGAGCGCAACACGACCATCCCGACGCGCAAGAGCCAGATCTTCTCGACTGCAGCGGACAACCAACCGGCAGTAAGCATCCACGTCCTGCAGGGCGAGCGCGAGATGTCCGGAGACAACAAGACCCTCGGCAAGTTCGAGTTGGTCGGCATTCCGGCCGCACCGCGTGGGGTGCCGCAGATCGAGGTCACGTTTGACATCGATGCCAACGGCATCGTCAACGTGAGCGCGAAGGACTTGGGCACGGGCAAGGAGCAGGCGATCAAGATCACCTCGTCAAGCGGACTTTCCGATGACGAGATCGACAAGATGGTGCAGGACGCCGAGCGCTTCGCCGGCGAGGACAAGCTCAAGCGTGAGTCCGTGGAACTCCGGAATCAGGCAGAGGCGATGATCTACAGCACCGAGAAGTCGCTCAGTGAAATGGGCGACAAACTTCCGGAAGAGGACAAGACCAAGATCGAGGCGACCAAGGAGCAGTTGCGCAAGAGCTTGGAGGGCGATGACACGGAAGCCATCAAGAGCGACCTTGAAGCCCTCACGCAGGCCTCCCACAAGCTCGCGGAAATGCTCTACCAGCAGCAAGCGCAGCAGCAGGGGGGGGCTGGTCCGGATGGAACTCCCGGTGGTGACGCCGCTGGAGGTTCCGGACAGGAAAAGGCCAAGTCCAGCGATGAGGACATCGTGGACGCGGATTTCGAGGAAGTGAAGAAGGACAAGTGAGTTGATTGTGACGGGAAGGACCGGAACGCTCCGGTTCTTCCATCTCGGAGAACGGATTGGCGAAGCGCGACTATTACGACGTGCTGGGCGTCTCCAAGACGGCCAGTGGAGATGAACTGAAGAAGGCGTACCGCAAGGTCGCCATGCAGCATCACCCGGACCGCAATCCGGGGAATCAGGAAGCCGAGGACAAATTCAAGGAGGCCTCCGAAGCCTTCGGTGTGCTGAGCGATAAGGAGAAGCGGGCCCGTTACGACCAGTTCGGCCATGCTGCTGAAGGCATGGGCGAGGGTTTCAGCGGGTTTGGCGACGGCGGTTCCGGATTCAGCGACATTTTCGGAGACATCTTCGGAGAATTCTTTGGAGGAACCGGAAGTGGCGGAGGACGCGGTGAGCGTGGGGCCGACCTTCAGTACAACCTCAACATCAGCTTTGAGGAAGCCGCATTCGGCAGTTCCAAGGAAATTGACGTTCCACGCATGGAAACCTGTGACACCTGCGGTGGACTGGGGGCGCGTTCGGAGCGCGACGTCGAGGTCTGCCAGAGCTGCGGGGGTTCGGGCCAGCAGCGCATCCAGCAGGGTTTCTTCAGCGTGGCAACCACCTGCTCACGCTGCGGAGGACGCGGCAAGACCATCCGCCACCCCTGCAACAAGTGCGGGGGACGCACCCGCATTTCCAAAACCAAACGCCTGCGCATCAACATCCCCGCCGGAGTGGACACCGGCTCGCGCATCAAGCTCACGGGCGAGGGCGAACACGGCTCGCAGGGTGGTCCTGCCGGAGACCTCTATGTCGCCCTGCGGGTGCAGAACCACCCCATCTTTGAGCGTGAGGACTCCGATCTCTTCTGTGAGGTCCCCGTCAGTTTTGCGCAAGCGACGCTGGGGACCGAACTGGGCGTTCCCACCCTTGATGGCCAAGCCCTCCTGAAAATCCCGGCAGGTTCCCAGACCCACAAGATTTTCCGCATGAGGAATCAGGGCATCGCCCAACTCCGGGGCGGCGGACGTGGCGACCTGCACATCCGCATCGTTGTCGAAACTCCCACCAACCTCACCACCCGACAGAAGGAATTGCTGGAGGAATTCGATGCCCTCAGCAGCGAAGAACACCACCCCCTCCGCGAAAAATTCTTCAAGGGTCTCCGCGATCTCTTTTCCTGATCCCGTATCCTGCTGGGGCGTAGTTGCCAAGTTTTCAAGATTCTGTCATGCTGGCCGCTGGTTTCAACAAGCAAACACGATCCAAGTCGAATGGTACAGGTTTGTGAGCGGTTCTCCAGCCTCTTGGAGCAAGCTGTACAGCGAAGAGGTTGTGACCTGTCGCGATGTCCATCCGGCAGTGCGTTTGGTCTCTATCCCCACAACCTCAGTGCTCCGGCAACACAATCAGGGCTCAACTGTCAGAAAAGCCGGAACAACCTGTGTGGGGTGGAAAATGCCAAAAATTGATGAACTCCAAGCGGATCCATTATCCGTGATTGGAATCATGAGACGGATCGAATCTTAGCTCAAACAGGAATCCTTGAGCAGCAATTCTTCCACAATAAGCGTTGGCCTCGTGGCCAATCCGGTTTCAGCGCGGGACATCCGCCGCGTGATTGCAAATGCTACGAGTTTACAGGTTGCAGATCGTGCAAATATCGTGATGCGAGTACTGGCGGCAGTGCGTTCTTGCGGCGTGAAGCAGGTGCTGATGATGCCGGAAAACGGAGGCATCTGCCGTTTGCTCAAGCGTGGCTTGCAACGCGAACAACAACAAGGTGATCATCGCTTTCCAGAACTGGAAATGACAAACACTCCCATTTCCGGAACCGTTGACGATACTTTTGCGGCAACTCAGGCCATGGTCGATTCCGGAGTCAAAGCCATTGTCGTACTCGGAGGAGACGGGACGCATCGGGCTGTCGCCAAAGTTTGCGGGCAAGTGCCGATTGCAGGGATTTCCACGGGCACCAACAACGCCTTTCCGGAACATCGCGAGCCGACAATTACCGGACTTGCTGTTGGACTCGTTGCCACAGGGCGTATTCCGGAAAGCGTTGCGTTTACTTCGAACAAATTGTTGCGCGTGGAGATCAACGGTGGCGAACGCCGCGACATTGCTTTGGTGGACGTTGTGGTTTCCACCGAACGCTACGTCGGAGCACGTGCGCTTTGGCGTACCGAAAATTTACGTGAACTCTTTGTCACGTTCTCTGATCCGGAAGTCATTGGGATGTCGGCGATTGCCGGACTGCTGGAACCGGTTCGTCGCAATGATTCCGGAGGTCTGCATCTGTTGCTGGAGGTTCCGGAAGAGGCCAGAATTCCGTTGCAAGTTCCCATTGCCCCGGGACTCATCCGCACAGTTGGAGTGCAATCTTGGCAACCACTTGAAGCCGGCATTCCTGTTACTTTAAAGCAATCCTCGGGCATGATTGCTTTGGACGGAGAACGTGAACTTGAATTTGGTGCGGAAGACACCGTGCAGGTAACACTGCATGAAAACGCCTTCCGTACCGTAGATGTAGGCGCATGTATGCGTTACACCGGGAAGCAGCAACTTTTGGTCGGCGCACCCCTTGATTTGTTAGCAACCTAAATCAGGTCTTCTGGGTTTTCCGTGCTTTGTAACTCACTGACAAATCAAGTGAATGCGGAGTATCCCTCAAGGCCAAGATAGATTCTTTAAGGCGATTTCCTGAAATGCATATACCATCCTACTTGTCTTTTTATTGATTTTCAGCGTTGGCGCTCCAATTCATAGCAGGCGATGTGCCCTTTGCGAGACCTTGAAGCTCAAAAAACCGGTATAATTTCAGCCATGCATGCGTTTCAGGCGGTTGATCATCTCCTGATGAGCGTCTTCGGAGCCATCATGGAAGGTTCCAAAAATGCGATCCCAGGGAACGGCAGGGTTTCCATAATTGCATTCGTAGTAGCGGTGGTGCAGGTAGTGAAAATATTCCGTTTTGATCACGGACTGGTTGACCTTGATTTTTTCATACCCGCTGTGATTCCACGTCGGTCCTATGGTTGCAGTCATCAGATTGTAGCACGCATGCATCGGATGGGAAGGAATGATCCAATGAATGAGCACGCCCGATAAGTAGATCAGGTGCTCGATCGGATGCATCGAGAAGCCTGACCAAGGGCCTGTGTTAAGGTTCTTATGATGCAGATAGTGCGCAGAATCGTACAGTGGTTTCCAGTGTGTCAGTCGATGGGCAAAATAGAAGTGATGGGCCCGGATATGTGGGATGGCGATGAACAAAATCACAATGTAGACCGGGGATTCCAGCCAGGATACGGGGAAGAGGACATAGCCGTTGGCAAACATCCAGTAAGTTACCGCCTCGTAGGCTGTCCAGATTCCGCAGCCGCTGACCAGGCCCCAAAACATGTTTTCTTTTACCTGACTGCGGAACAGGAAGCGGGGATGATTGGTCTTCAGCCCGTTTAGGTCATACTGGTACTCGGATCCCTGAACCTTCCGGATATAAAGCCGATAGTGCACCGTACCGACAACCAGGGTGAGCAGCGCAACGTTGCGCAAGTAGATCAACAGGATCCAATCCCATGAAAAAACCTGCATACGCGCCAAATCAGGTGTCAGAAAAAACCAGGTGATGAGGGCAAGACCGGAATGGATTAAGGATTGGGGGGAGAACAGGTAACGTTTCAGCCACTTGAGCATGGTCAGGAGATGAGGTGGCCAGTCATACAAGTTCCCTGTTTTTTTGATGACCTCAGGCTTCCAGCCATCACGAAAACCGCGATTGCCTATAGCGGTATCTGTCATAATATGCTCCTTTTGATTGCCTCTCTTTACTGTCGAAGAATCCCATTGCACTCATTCGCAATAATCTGACTTCTTAATAAAGTACCCGAATTGAGCAGGTGACATTCTGTAAAAAGTGATTTAAGATACTGATGTTACGCAATGCATCTAACATATTGAAATAACTTACTAAAAACAGTATTATTGTTTTCCGGTGAGTTTGGTTTCAAATTATTTTTGGATAGTCCCCCTCTGGAGTGTTGGTGCCTGTCCTCAGCAAAATTCGCCCTCTCAAGTGTTGGGATTTTGCAGGCAGACGGCGTTTTCCAGTGTGTTCCTCCGGGTTACAGTCCCGATCGCCAGTCGCTCTTGCAACACCTGCTGCGAGCAGGTGCAGACCTTGCCTTCATGTGGGAGAATGACGTGCTGATGGTGAACCGGCAAGCGAACC
>PBTB01000116.1 GCA_002726945.1 Deltaproteobacteria bacterium
AGCACAGAAACGACCGTTGTCATTCCCGTGAAAACGGGAATCCAGTGGGTATTTTGCTTCTGGATTCCGGGTCTGCGCCCGGAATGACTCAAAATAGGCCGCTTTTCGGTCTTGAAATCACGCCCTAGTACTTTCCGGAGTGGACTCATCCATGGAACCGCAACAGGGTGCCGATTCCAGTCCCCTGGAAGGCGCGGCCGCTGCTTGCCGTCGCGGCTTACAACCATGGACAATCCTCAATGCTGCGTCTGCTGACTCGGTTACAGCAGGAAATGGGGCCGGAGAATTTTCAGAAACTGGACTCGGCGTAATTGCTGCGCTATTTCACTCTCCAGCGCTTGAATCGAGCGCTACGCCGCCCGTACCGGAAGGTGAAGGAGGTGCGTCGGCATGTGCTGAAGATTCATCAGTGTTCTGACGCTCCGTCATGAGTGCCAATTCCGACTGTGACGGTATCCGATAAAGGGCGTAATTTCCCTTGTGGCGGACAAACCGAACCAGTGGGTGTTCGCGGTGCAGTGCGGTCTCATGTCTGCGTTCCGTGATCACTGCCACAGCCTCCGCCCGTGTGTGATCGAGCAAATCCGGAGTTCCATGGGGGAACTTCACATGCACCATCGGCACATTGCGATCTCCGTAGAACAGTGCGGCAAAGGACAGGATTCGATAAAGCACCACCGGTTGGTTGCGGGAGTGGGCTTCACGAACCAATGATACCACCGGGGCTTGCACAAAGTCCGTATACAACGGCACCTGCAATTGCCAAAGCCCATGTGTCCAGACCACCATCGCCACCGTTAGCGTGATCAGTGCAGGCGCCACCCGTTGCCGCCAGAACAAGACCACACCCAGCAGAAACAGTCCGCCCAACACTGCCCCCACCCAATAAACCGCCACCGACCACTCAAGTTGGTGCCCCGGAACCAAGCCTTCCACATAGCGTTGCGCAGCGTGAGGGAGGGCCACGAAAAAAGCCGTGAGCGCTCCACCCAGCAGTGCCAAGACAAGGGGCACCCGCTTTGGGAAAGGGGTTCTAGAGGACAGATGCCGGTCCACCAAAACCGCGATCAACAGGGTGAGCGGCAGGTAGATTGATGACGAGTGGTGCGGCAGCTTCGTCCGCGCAACCGAGAACAGCACCAATACGACCAGCACCCATCCCCAGCAAAACCAGAGCAAGGGCCGCATCCGGGGAGCGTCGTTTTTCAGCAAGCGCCAATCGAGCAACAGCAACGGCGTCCACGGCATCAGGCCGACCACCGCCACACCCCAGTGATAAAACCACGGACCCTCGTGCCCCTCCATTGGTCGGACCGCCATCTTCCACTGCCAAAGCACCTGATCCCGCACAAAATCCATCCCCTGCGCCACAGCATTCGCAAAGTACCACGACAAGGTGACCAGCAGTGACAGTCCCGCGCAGAGCAGAAAGTGTGACCACGGAACCCGCCACGCTCGGATCCCAATCCGGGAACAGCCGAAGGCGATCAGTGGAATGACCCCTCCTACAGGAGATTTGCTCAACACCGCCAGCCCGAGGCAGACGCTTGCCAACGACAGCCAGAAAAGCGGCCGGGTTGCCACAGACGCACCGGGAGCCACGTCCGGAGGAGAGTGACGCTGCTCCCAGTCGTAGCGAAAGAGCAGGAACGCGCCCATGCCGATGAACGCATTAAACACATGTTCCATCACGGCACTACGGGCGTGGATGCTGGGAAGCAATGCGGTCAGAAACAACACCGCCCACAAAATCCCGACGTTTCTGGAGACCAGCCAACGGCCATAGCTGTAGCAAAAGCCGAGCAGCACCACCGCGGTCACCACAGAGGGGAGCCGGGCGCTGAACTCACTGATCCCCAATCCCCAAAAACTGAGAGCTTGCAGCCAAATGAACAGCGGGGGTTTTTCTCCGAGCGGCTGCCCGTTGAGAACCACGTCCAGCCAGTTGCCGGTCTGGAGCATTTGCTTGGCAGCTTCGGAGTAAATGTTCTCGTCCCAGTCGATCAGCGAGACCGAACCCAAGCCGGGAAGCAGCAAACAGACAAGCAGGACAAGGAGAGCAAGAAATGCTTGAGAATACAGGCGGGACAGCATCTGGAGCAGTCCGGGGGGAAAGCTAGCGGAAGTTGCGGGAGGATTGCAACACCTGCAAAGCAGCGCGCTCAACAGGTTCTTTGCGCTGCACGCACTGGCGCAAAAACTCGTGGGTCACACGATCCAGCAGTTCTCCCTTAACGTCCGAATCGAGCCGCACGGTGCGTTCATCAAGTGCCAGGTGAACCTCGTATTCCTCCTCACGGAAGACAAGCTCCCGAAAGCTTGTTGTGGAGCATCCCTCTGCCGAGCGAGGGTGGAGTCGCCGACCTTGGTGTAGGAGTTCAAAACGATCAATCCCGGCCAAGGACAGCCAAAACGCATAGCTCTGGAGCAAGTCCTGCCGAGTGTGGTCCTTGCTCAAAAAAAGGTCAATGTCCTCCGCGAGGTGGACCATCAGGCTACGGCGACGTCGCAAATCCGGTTGATCCCGGAGGTGCTTCACCGGGTTCAGGACAACCTCATACTCCAGCAGGTACAAGGTCATGTAGGCCAATCCGAGGGCTAGCAGCACAAAATACCCTTGCCACTCTGCACGCCAGAGCATTCCAACTCCAAGCCCGCCAAAAAGCATCCCCAGTCCCAGCAACACGGTCAACGCCTGCCAAGGTCTCAGGCCACGTTGCAGCAAACGGTGATGCAGATGATCCCGGTCGGCGGAATAGAAGGGAATCCCCTTGAGGTAGCGTCGGAACAACGCAAAAACCGTATCCAAAATCGGGACGGCCAGAATCACAACAGGAGCCAAATGGACGACATCTGCTTGAGGAACCCGTGCGACCTCCAAGGCGAGTACCGCCAGCAGGTATCCCAGCAGCATGCTGCCGGAATCCCCCATGAAAATCGAGGCGGTTGGCCGATTGAAAACCCAGAACCCCAAAACCGCTCCAAGCAAAACAAAACATACCAACGCCCACTCTGGATGGTTCCATACGTCAGCAATGATGGCCATGAAGCCAACCGCAACCATCGTAATGCCCCCCGCCAGGCCGTCCATGCCATCAACTAAATTGATGGCGTTCATCAATCCAATAATCCAGAGCATCGTCAGGGGAAGCGCCAGCACCCCCAAGGAAATCTGTGTCCCGAAAAATGGCAAATTGATTGACTCAACAACTGGACCATAAACCACCGTCAGCAGGGCAATCCCAACCTGCCCAGCAAACTTGTAGCGCGCACGGATGACGAACAGGTCGTCCCAGAACCCCAGCAGGCAGGCCGCGCTTCCTCCGAGCAAAACCACTCCAAGATTTCCGCCAAGCAGGGGGCGCAGGTCAATTCCTTTTTCTTTGAGCGGCACTAACACCAGCAAAAGCAGCACGGCAACAAATCCACTGGCGATCCCAATGCCTCCAAAGCGGGGCACTGCCTCGGCGCGTTGATCCCGGAGGGATTGCTGTCTGCGAGATTGCAACACGCGGCTCAAGCGGTGCAGCACCACCAACACCAGTGTACTGCTGACCAACAGCGCCAGCAAAAACCCACCTGCGTAGAGTTTGAGCTCAGATTGCATGAATTCCTTGACCGAATGATATTTTCAAATCTAACGGGAATTTTCCTGAACCACAAGCCCAGACCGCCTCAAAACATGCGTTTATGGCAGGAGTTCTCCAACCAACTCTGAATGTCCTTGCAGAAATGCTTCAGCAGTCATCACCCTGCGCCCTTCGGGTTTGAGTTGCAAAATACGCAACCCTCCTGCCCTGGTGCCGATCAGCAGTTCCGGGTACACTTGTCCAGGTTCAAAACTTCCCGGGACAACCTTCACTTGCACCAGTTGCAGGCGTTTGCCCTCAGAAGTGAAGCAATGGATTCCGGGCCACGGGGTGTAAGCTCGCTGCTTGCGTTTAATTTGTTCAGCACTTTCATTACGCCAGTTGATACCTCCCTGGGACTTCCGGATGATGCGACAGTGCGTCACTGCGGATTCGTCCTGTGGGATCAAAGCAAGTGCATCAGCAGCGAAGCGGGGCAAAGTGCCTTGCACAAGTTTGGCTCCGAGTTCCGCAAGGTGCACTCCCAGAGTTTCGCTCGTGTCCTCCGGAGTGATCGGAACCGAGTCGGAAACACACAAAAGGGCTCCTGCATCAAGCCTCAGCACCATTTTCTGGAGGACGACTCCAGTGGTCTGATCCCCCGCGAGAATGGCCGCCTGGACCGGACTCGCTCCACGCCAGCGCGGAAGCAGCGAGAAATGCAGGTTGAAGCATCCCAGCCGGGGGAGATCAAGCACCGCTTGGGGGAGCAGTTGCCCATAAGCACAGACAATCACCACCTCCGGTTTCAGGTCACTCAGGGTTTCCTGCGTCTTTGGGCTGTTGGCTTGCTCCGGAGTCCAAACGGGCAACCCCTGAGATTCCGCCCACTCCCGGACCGGCGAGGGTTTCAGGATCTGCTTGCGGCCCACCGGGCGATCCGGCTGGGTGAACACCCCCACGACCGGGTTTCCCGATTCGACCAGCACCCGCAAAGTAGGAAGCGCCCACTCCGGAGTGCCCATGAACACAATGCGCATTTTGCTGGTTGTTGGTGGTCGGTGACTAGTGACCAATGGTTGCAGGCATGGCCCGCTCCTACCATCTTCCTGATGTTCAGCTTGCTCTTCGAATGGTTTTTCGTAAATTACGAACGTCCGACTTTCAGATCATCTCGCTTGTTGTGAAACCCATGCCAGCCCCGCTCACCCTCGACAATCCACTCGCTCCGGAAACCAACACCTCCGGTGTGTCGGGCAGTTCTCGTTACGAGCAAATGCTGGGTCGTGCCGAGGAATTGATCGTCAAACCCAAGCAAGGCGGCGGTGCCCAGCGGGTTCGCATTCAACACACCAAGGAACGCATGACGGTGTGGGAACGCATCCGGGTGCTCACGCAACACGAGCCGCAGATCACCTTCCAGAACTGGGGAGCACAGCTTGATGGTGCCGGAATTGTCACGGGCATTCTCAACATCGGAGGACGCGATGTTGCCCTCTACGGACACGACTTCACAGTTCGTGCCGGATCAATGGACGCGACCAACGGCAGCAAGCTCGCACGGTTAATTTTGCTGTCTGGAGAACACGGCATCCCGCTCATCGGCATGAACGATTCTGCTGGGGCCTTCGTACCTGCGGGAGTCGGCGGGCTGGATGGCTATTCCGAAGCCTTCTGCGCCATGCACAAGATCAGCGGCGTGGTGCCCTCGATCATGCTCATGTTTGGCTACAATGCCGGAGGAGGGGCATACCTGCCCCGACAAGGCTCTTTTGTGATCCAGCCTGAAAACACCTTCTTTGGCCTGACTGGCCCGGATGTCGTGCGCCACGCCTTGGGCGAGGACATCACTCCGGACGAACTCGGCGGACCCAAGGTTCACAGCCAAAGCGGCGTGGTTGATCTTACGGCTCCGGACGAATTGGGAGCGCTGCGCATGGCGCTGCACCTGCTGAGCTACCTTCCGGACAACCACCACAGCCTTGCCGCCTTTCACCCCACCTCCCTGCCGCTCGACGACTGCGTGGCCGAGGAGGCCATCCTGCTGCGCAAGACCTTCACCAACCCTGCTTCCGAGTTCAACACCCCCTTTGACATGCGTTTGCTGCTTCAGCAGATTGCGGATTACGGGGATTATTTCGAGGTGCAACCCGGACGCGCCCGCCAACTCACCACCGCCTTCGGACGCTTGGGGGGGCACGTCTGCGGTTTCATCGCCAACAACAGCGCCTTCGATTCCGGCAACATCAATGTCCACGCCTCACGCAAGGGCACGAAGTTCATCCGCTTCTGCAACCTCTACAACATTCCGGTGATTTTCTTGGAGGATGTCAGCGGCTACGCTCCCGGATCGGAACAGGAGCAGGCAGGTATCGTGCAGGCGGGTCGGGAATTGCTGGACGCCATCGTGGACCTGCGGGTGCCGCGTATCACGCTCATCGTCCGCAACGCTTTCGGCGGAGCCTACTGCGCATGGAACAGCTACCACATCGGTGCGGATTTCGTGTTCGCCCTGCCCAGTGCGCGGATTGCCGTGATGGGACCGGCGGGACGGCCGTTCGTTTACAAAGACGAGTACCGCCAAATCTTCTCAGATCACCAGCAGCGGCTCAAGGGAGGGGTTCCGGAAGTCGACTCCGCCAGCGAACGCGATGGTGCACTCGCCGAGTTGACCACCCGCTACGAGCACGAATTGCTCAATCCGGAGGAAGCGCTCAAGCTTGGTTCGGTCTCCAGCCTCGTCATGCCCGGCTACAGCCGCAAGGTGCTGGGCAACGCCCTGCTCTACCTGCTCCGCCACTACCACCCGGAACCGCTGTCCGGACCGCAGCGCGAGTGAGCAACTCCCGCTAAATCTCCGGACGGGAAATCACCTCCACCCGATGCAAACTGTTCGGATCAGAGGTTTCGGAACCATTTGGAATCATACTCGCCCCCTTGCTCGCTAGAATAATGCGATCCGGATCAAAACCCTGCGACACGAGGTAGTCCATCACAGCGGTTGCTTGCACGATCCCCTGCTTCACATAGTTGTCGCCCTTCTTGATTTTCCCGTTTCCGTCTGTGTGCCCCGTGAGTTCCACCAACTGCTTGGGATACTTGAGCAGGCACTCCGTGTTTTCGTTGATCACCTGACGAGCGTTTTTGTTGAGCTTCAAATTGCCCGGCTGGAAGAACACGGTGAACTCACACACTCCCGCTTGTGACGGCGGGAAGTTTTCCTCTGAGAGCAGATGCATCCGCTTGGCGACGGCAATCCGGTACTGGGTGCGGGAACCGATGCGGCGGCGGCTGAGTTGCAGCAGTTGAAATTCCTCGCGATCAATGCCCCAACGCAACTTCCCCTGCAACAACTCGCTGGCCACGTCCTCGGCTTTCACACGAATCACCCACGTTTCCGGAATCAGCGGCGGCTCGGAGGCCTTGCCATTGGCCGAGAGGATCATGTCGGCGTAGATGTCCTTGAGGGGTCGTCCGCTGACCGGAACGTTGACGACTTCCTGCGAGCGGACCATCAAGCCCTGATCCTCCCCACTTGCACGAGTTTTCCGGGGACGCGGCTCCGGCGAACTGCCGCTGAACATCACATCGAACTCCATCGTATACTCCTCGTACCCCAACAGCACCCGCTGCTCGTAATGCCTGCGATAGTCCTGACGAATCTGCTCCAGTGCGGCTAAGCTCTGTGACAGCGCCTCCTTCCCGGAAAGTTCGTTGCGCTTGACCTGCAACTTGCCGATCTGTGCCTGCAACAAGCCGATCTCGCTGGCCAAGCTTTCCCGGAAGGTACTGTAGTGCCGCAAGGCGCCGTTGATGGTTTGCAGCACATGTTCATTGTTCGCCTGCAACGTGCTCAGTTCTGCCTCAATCCACTCGGTCAGTCGTGCATCACCCACCTGCTCCTGCTGGAGATAAGCCTGTGCCTGTTCCAGCGAGATGAAGGACTGGAACGTCACTCCCGGCATTTCATCGGTTTGTGCCCACTTCTGCTCCGAGAACGGGTTAATCTCGATGATGGGGAACAGGTAAACGTACTCGTTCGCGGACTCGTCGAAGCGCGAGATGTTCTCCGGATAGAGAAAGCTCACGCGGGTTCCTCCCTGCCGAAAGGGGATTTCGCTTTGTGTGGAATACGCTTCCAGCATGACGGTCAGTGCGATCTCTCCGGCCTTGCGGAAGATAGAATCCTCGTACCCGCTCTCCTTGAGCCGCGCCGCGAGTTCTTCCGTGTAGAGCGCCTTGACCACCGCCACCGTCGCCAAGGGGAGGTTGTCCAGTCCCTGCTCGTAGCGCTGGCGGTCGCCCGCGACCTGCCGACTCCGCACCTCCAGTTCCCGGATTTCCGCTTCCAGTGTGGCAATGCGATTGTCATACTGACTGACCAACACCAGCCGCGATTGATGTTCCGTCTGGCGCAGGATCACCTCGCTGAGGGCTCGGCGGTAGCCGCGTTCCAACTTCTGCAAGTTCATCTGCCACTCACGCTCCGACTGCGCGACTTGTTTCAACCAGTTCAGTTCCAATCCGGAAC
Source organism: Deltaproteobacteria bacterium (assembly GCA_002726945.1). GTDB lineage: Bacteria > SAR324 > SAR324 > SAR324 > NAC60-12 > UBA8110. The sequence continues at coordinate 8,101 of PBTB01000116.1, forward strand.
TGCCACTGGAGTTGCGCACTCCCTTTTGCTCAATGATCTGGTCCCGGACAGCGTCCTGATACACTTTGGCGATTTCGGATTCGCTCATGAACTGCGGGACCGGAAACCACTCGCTGGCCTCCGCCGGGGGCAGCAACGTGAAACTCAAAAGCAGCAAGAAAATGATGGACCGATTCTTCATCATCTGATTCCCTGTTCAAAGGTGTTGGACAAATTCACTTATCTTCCTCCCCTGGTGGCAGGTGGAGGGTGAGAACGGTGCCCGCGTCCGCAGTCGAGCGGCAGTCGAACCCGCCTTCGAGTGCCTTGAGGGTCGTCCTTGGATACAGGCCCCAGCCCCGTGCCGGCTTCCTTGGTGGGGTAGAACGACTTGAAGATGTGCGGTAGCGTACCTTCCGGAATCCCTCCTGTGGTGTCCTCGGCTTCAGCGGATCAGGCGCTCCCGCAGCTCCAGTTCATAGACCAACAGAGGCCTGCCCAGCTTCTCCTGTGCGAGCCACTTCCCCAAGTGCTTGCGGATGTCTTCTTGCACCAATGCAATGCTTCAGCTTTTTCAGGATGCGGATTCCCCTGATTTCCCTGATTTAATCATGGTCACCTGCGTTCTGTCAAGAAATCTTGACCGACCACGTCATCACAAAGGCCACGCCGCTGTTCTTGCCCTCACTCTGTGCGGCGACCGTGCCACCCCGTGATTGTACAAAAGTGGCCGCCGAGTGCAATCCAAAGCCGCTGCCGCGCTCCTTGCTGCTGTGGCCGTGCCGGAAAATCCCCTTGAGTTTGTGCGGCGTCATCCCGCAACCGTTGTCGGCGACCGTCAGGCTGCAATTCTTATGGCGTCCAGGACGGGCTGTGATGCAGGTTTCCCCGTTGACGCTTGCAGACTTGTGGCGTTCCAGAATCTCAGAAGCTCATCCATGTGGTTGATGAGCTTGTCAATGTACACAAGGGTTCATGCCTCTTCCAGACCGGGACATCCTTTCTCCACCAGGTCTCCCTGTTTGAGGGATGACAGAACCTTCAAAGTAAGGACAACGCCGGACGGGTTCCCTATTTCGGTGGCAATCGCAGTTGGGTGTGCTACGGCAGCTTCCGCACAGGCGGCTGCTTCTGCACAAACTCCTGTGCGACTTCCCGGATTTTTGGTTCGTAGAGCGCCCAGAGTTGTGCTCCCAGTTCGGTGAGTTGGTGGCACTCGCCGTTGCAGTCGGGGCACGCCTTCCGAAGGTTGGGAATGAGGCTACCGCAGGACTGGAAGCCCGCGACGAATCCGATGCCGTTGCAGGTGGAACAGGGAGTTTGGAAATCGGCGATCAGCATAAGGCTTTAGGATTGACTCGGGGGCTGGTACACTTTCCGCATGATTCGCGCCACATGGGCGTTCAACTTTCAACTTTTGTCACTGATCGCACACGATGATCATTTCGGACGTCGGACTGAAAAAGCTGGTGGAGCAGGGGTATCTGCCGGAGGGACTCACGATTGGCCCCTCCAGCGTGGACCTCACATTGTCCGACTCCTTTGGCTGGCCGAAGCCGCAGAAGGCGGAAATCATCCTCGGCGAACCTGTTCCACACGAACAGGTGACGACCGACCGCTTTGTGCTGCAACCACACCATTTTGTACTCGCCAGCACCACCGAAATTCTGCGGGTTCCGGAGAACATGGCGGCGTATGTCGAGGGGCGCTCCAGCATTGGACGCCTTGGCTTGCAGGTACAGAACGCGGGATTCATCGACACGGGCTTTCACGGTCAGATCACACTGGAACTGGCGAATCAGTCGCCCTTTCCAATCGTGCTGAAAAAGGGCACCCGGATTTGCCAGATCGTCTTTGTGCAAATGAGTGAACCGGCGCTGAAACCCTATGCGGGGAAATACGGCGGGCAAATTGGTGCAACACCGAGTCGTTTGGAAGCCGATCCGGAGTTCCAGGAAAATTAAACCCCGGCGCTCCCTTTGCGCCTTGAAGCTTCAAGGGAGAGTGCTAGGGTCTGGAATTGGGGGAATGATCCTCCAATGAGGCCGTCACCATGACGGCGTATGCGGCCTGGCCGCAAAATCCAATTGGCAAGAGGAACTATGGAAAAGGTCAGAATCTTTGACACAACGCTCCGTGATGGGGAGCAGGCACCCGGATTTTCTATGTCGGCTGGCGAAAAGCTGGCCCTTGCCAAGCAACTGGAGCGTCTAGGTGTGGATGTCATTGAGGCGGGCTTTGCGGCCAGTTCGCCCGGTGATTTTGAAAGCGTAAAGGCCATTGGCGAGCAGTGCGAGCAGGCGACTGTGGTTTCCCTGTGCCGTGCGTCTATCAGCGACATCGACCGTGGGGTTGAGGCGCTCAAGGACGCGGAAAACTGGGGCATCCACACCTTTCTCGCGTCCAGTCCGCTGCACATGAAGTTCAAGCTCCAGATGGAGCCGGAGGAGGTGCTCAAGGCGGCGGTCACGGCGGTGGAACACGCTAAGCGCTTCACAGACAATGTGGAGTTCAGTCCGGAAGACGCGACCCGTAGCGAGCCGGAGTTCTTGGTGAAACTGCTTTCGGAAGTGGTGCGGGCCGGTGCGGTGACGCTCAACATCCCCGACACCGTGGGTTACACGACTCCGGACGAGATGTACGAGTTGATCCTGCGGCTCAGGAACGAGGTGCATAACGCCGATCAGGTGGTCTTCTCAGTTCACTGCCACGACGACCTTGGCATGGGAGTGGCGAACTCGCTGGCGGCGGTGCGGGCGGGAGCGCGGCAGATTGAATGCACGGTCAACGGCATTGGTGAGCGGGCTGGAAACGCTTCCCTAGAGGAACTGGTGATGGCGCTCAAAACCCGTCAGTCCTTCTATGGACTGGAAACGAACATCGACACCGCGCAGATCTACCCGATGAGCAAGCTGCTCCAGCAGATCACCGGAGTCGGGGTGCAGCCCAACAAGGCGATTGTCGGGGCCAATGCGTTTGCGCATGAAGCGGGGATTCACCAGCACGGTATGCTCAAGAACGCACTGACCTACGAGATCATGACCCCGCAGTCGGTGGGCATCAAGTCGAGCAACCTCGTACTCGGCAAGCACTCCGGACGCCACGCGCTTGCGGATCGCATTAAGTCACTGGGGTTCACGCTCAATGACGTGGAACTGAATCAGGTCTTCAAGGAGTTCAAGCGCCTTGCCGATGTGAAGAAGCAGATCTTTGACGAGGATTTGGAGGCACTGGTGACGCACGGGGTCCAGAATCATAAGGACCGCTATCATTTGGAACACCTCTCGGTCAGTTCTGGAACGACCACGATTCCAACCGCAACGGTGGTGATGAAGATCGACGGCAAGCCCCAGAAGCGGGCCGGGTTTGGAGATGGTCCGGTGGATGCGGCCCTGAATACAATCAAGGAGATGGCTGGAGTGGAATGTCGGCTCACCTCCTATATCGTCAAGGCGATCACGGGCGGCACCGACGCGCAGGGCGAGGTCAGTGTTGGAATCGAGCAAAACGGCCAGCAGGTGACGGGACGTGGAGCACACACCGACATCGTGGTTGCCAGCGCGATGGCCTTCATCAACGGACTCAACCGATTGGAAGCCCGCGCCGGGTCGGTCAGCCCAATGGCTCCGGTTCGCGCCGTGATGGGCGGAGTCTGACGGCAACGAGGACTTGGCTGTGAAGCGTAGCCGAGTTCTGGAAGCACAACGCTTTAGAACGCTCCCTATCTTTAGGTGGGTTACCCGTCCGGGGGTGCGCCCTCGCGTAATTTTCTCTAAGACTCCAATCCGCTATGCTCCGGACTCAACCCTCCTGTTGCACTGTCAGCCACGTCTGCAGTTGGCGGGAGGCCTCCTCGGCGAGCAACCCTTCCTCG
>PBTB01000117.1 GCA_002726945.1 Deltaproteobacteria bacterium
AGATTATCACAGGCGTTTCCCTGAGAAGCACCGTTTTGACCAATTCAAATTCAAAATAAGGAGAAAATCCATGAAGATTCTGGTCACAAACGACGATGGTATTGATTCGCCCGGCATCCAGGCGCTCGCCAACGCGACCCAGCGCTGACGGAGCAGACCCCTCGCCTGGAATCCGCGCTCAAGCAGATTGTTGTGGAGGTTCCGTGACAGGTGGGCGGTGAGTCGGTATGATGGCCGCGTGCTGTGAGCCGCCGCCCGCACTCCGAAGGCCTTCATCGCCATAGATGCCGTTGGTCAACTGCCGAAAACGTTTGACGAGATAGTCGAGTTGCCGTATGAGTTTGCTGCCGGGAGTCAGGCGCTGTTTTGTCACGGCTTGCGATCGACCCTGGATCTGCCGGATCTTGTCGCGATGGCCGCCCCGCGGCCAAGGTACGTGGCGGCTATACTGCGTACAGCTACAAATTACGTTTTTGCACAGGGCGGCTCAAGCGCAGTGGAGTCCAGGGTGCTGGGGTTGTTAGCGCATCCGCTGCACTTGGTGCACCCTACAATTGTAGCCTTGTTGAGTATACCTCGGTGTCTGAGTTGATGCTGCCTCCTCAGAGGTTGATGCGATGACGATGGCCCCATACGCCCAAGCTCAGCGCTGCCGTGTTTTACGGGTTGCATGATCCATTGGTATTGGCTACAAATTACATGACAGGTTGTATGCGATGATGAACCAGTGGGTCACTTATCGTGCCACCAGTTCTTCTTGGAGAAGGAGAGGGTCTCGGGGACGATGCGCCCGATGCGCTGGTGCAGGGTGTTGATGCCAAGTTCAAGGCGGCGGGTTGAGATCAACTCTGTGCGCAGCGAGGTGCATCAATTGGACAAGCGTCTGGAACAGGTGTGACTGCTGCGGACCGGCCCCTCACGGATAGTAGCTTGAAGCAATCCGGATGGTGGGTTTGAGGGTGCCCAAGTTTTGGGTGGACTGGAGCAGGAGCGCTTCCTTGAGGGCGAGTCCGGAGAGTCGCAGGTGTTCGGGCTGAAAGGATCCGCCGAGCACACTGAACATCCGCAGTGCCGCCCCGAAGGTTTCGATCTGCTGGGGTCGCATCCTCCACTGCATTTGCCACGTTTGCCGACCCATAGCAGCGATCTGCTGCAGCTGGGATTGTGCCTTCACCCACGGAATCTCCAGCCCGGAAATCGGCAGAAACTCACGCTCCGTTTCCTCCGCAAGGAGACGTCCCAGCCACTTTGCGTTGCCACCCGACAGCACCAGTTTCCGGACTGAAGCGGTACCTGTGGGTTGCAGGGCCGACACCGCTTTCCGGAAGCTCGCGTCCAACTCCGTGATGCTTGCAGCACGCTTCCAGCGCAGGGTGCCAAAATCCAGACTTACCTGCCGTTGCACCTTCCCTTCCTGCAAGACGGACAGTTCCAAACTGCCGCCGCCCAAATCTCCCAGCACCACCACTCCGGAATCCAGGGTGTGGACCTGAAGCAAGCCCTCCCGAATACGAGCCGCCTCTTCGGCTCCGGACAGCACGACAAGTTCCAGTCTCAACTCGTGCTGAAGCCGTGCGCGGATTTCTGGAAGATTTTTGGCATCCCGCAAGGCGCTGGTGGCACAGAGTTGCAGGTGGTCTTCTGGAGTGGGGTTGAGTTGCTTGAGCAGATGGGCGAGGGCTGCAACGAGGGCTTGCTGCGCGGCTTCGGTCACGCCTCCAGACTGGAACACCGTCTCGCCGAGGCGCAGGGGAACGTGCTGGCGCAGGATCAACTTCAGCGTTCCAGAGGAGTGCAACACGGCAGAGGCCAGCCGAATGGCGTTGCTGCCGACCTCCAGAACCGCGAGCCGCACCTGAATCAGTCGAGGCAGGCGCGGATGCGTTCACCAACGGCGGCCATTTCACCCTCGCCGTAGGGTTCCCGCGACTTGAAGGGGCGTGAACTACCGGGCTTGCGTGGGATGACGTGGAAGTGAATGTGCGGGACTTCCTGTCCGGCGTTAACCCCGTTGTTGAGCATGAGGTTGTAGTCGGTGCCGTCAAAAGCGCGGCTGACCGCAGCGGCAACCCGCTGCATGAAGCCCATCAGTGCGGCAGCGTCTTCGGGCGGAAGATCCTCCAACCGTGCAACCTCACGTTTTGGGATGCAGAGCGTGTGGCCATGCGAGCAGGGATTGATGTCGAGAAACGCGATTTCGGAATCGGTTTCCACGATGCTTTCGCAGGGGATTTTCCCCTGAATGATCTTTGTGAAAATGGAGGCCATCTTGATTGCTGTCGGTGGTTCGGTGGTGAATCAAAGGCAAGGGTGGTTTGTCCACGTTCCACAGCACACGACTCCTGCTCCAAAAAGGCAAGCCTGTTTCCCAACTCAACGTGATTTGAGCACAAGCATTTTTGGTTTGCCCCCGGGCTCGCTTGACAGGAGTTGAAGTCGCACTTGGCGTCTCCCGATCAATTCAACCCGAAACTGCCCCACTCGCGCCCCTTCCGGAGCTAAATGCGTCCTTCCTTCCAGAACGAACACGGCAAAGCGCCCCTCCGAGGTCCGGAGGATGTCCAGCAGCTTGGGCACGGGAGATCCGGGCAACTGTGTGGCTTTCGTTGCAGATACCGATTTGGGGTTGGCCGTTTTTTTCCGGGATTTTTGCTGCGCCGACTTGGTGGCTTGCTTGCTTGCTTTCGCCTTGGGCTTGATGAGTTGAGACGAGAAGGGATTGGTGGTTGCTTCCGCCGTGTGGGATGTTCCAACAACCGGAAACGCCATACAGCAGACGAAGAGCCAACACCCGCAGCGTCCCCACAAGCGTCCCATCACTGAAGCTCGTCCGGAAAGGCCGGGAGTCGCAGAAACTGAATCCGCAGCAACACCTCCAGCTGCGGGTTGGTTTCAAAAAGCGCGGGGTTGCGGATGGAAAAATGGGCAATGCGGCGGGGGATCGGGTGGGCGTCGAGCGCGGTGAAGAGCCGCTGGAGTGGCGTGAACGCCCCCAGTAGTTCCAAGCGCAAGGACAACGGGGCCCGTGTTTCCGAAGCTTCGGCAGCTTCGTGGGACATGCGCACCAGCGTCATCCCGCTTTTGCGGATAGCAGCTTCAACTTCACCCTGCACCTGCGTTGCGTCCCAAACCTCGGGCCATTGTGACTGGAGCCGGGCATGGTCCTGCAACAGAGCTTGCCGCTGCTCTGTCAGTTCGGTGGACACGGGAATTTTCGCCAGCGCAAGCAACTGCTCCTGTGCCACATGGATTTCCTGTGCTAGGCGAGCTTCCCGTATCCAGCGAGGTTGTAGCACGAGGTTCCGGAACAGCAATACCACCAGCAGGATCAGCAGCACGAGCAGCAGTCGTTTCTGGTTCGGTGACGACGCCGTCCATTCCCCCCGGAGCAATCCCATCAGGCCACCGCCTGTACGGCTCGGAGCCGGAACCGATAGAAAACCGCCACCGCTCCTGCAAGGACAATCAACAGCGCGAACCCAAACCAGCCGTAATCCTGAGAGTCCACCGGAATCCCGCTCACCGCGATTTCCAGCACTGCTTCATCGGAGGCTTTTCCCCGCCAGCTTCGGAAGCGGGTTTTATCGATTGTCTGCTCGCCGTGAAACGTCAACTGCTCCGAACGCACCGTCAACACCTCTGACGGAGTGAACACGCCAACGCGCTCCAGTGAGTGATTCACGGGTTTGCGCAGCGTCATGCTACCGAAACGGGCGGGCACGGAGTATTGAAACAACACCTGTGCCCCCTCCCTTGGGAAAATCCGGGTGATCTCCAACCGGGTGCCCTGCAACCGGAATCCGGACTCGCTCTTCGCGTTCAGCATCCGAAAGGACTCCGCATGCTCCGGAAGCTGAAACGAGAGCGGCTGTTTGTGGGTGTCCACACGAGTCTCCGCCTTGTTTGCAATGCTGAGGACTTCTGTGACACGCAGCCCACCTATGACCGGCTCCAGCACCAGCGAACTTTCAGCAACGGAAAGCTGGCTCGTGTCCGTACTCATCTCTGGAATGACAACATCAATGACAAACACATCCTGCCCCGGACGCAGGAAAAACAGTTCGGAACTGTGCAGTTTTCCTTCAACACGAGTGCCGACGCGATACGCCGCCCGTTCATTGCGGGGTACATTCTCAAAGCGAAACAATCCGGATTCGTCCGACTGACCTCGGGCTTGGGGGCCGGTCGTGGTCACTTGCCCCTCCTCGGTCAGCACATACTGGAGCAAGACCACACTCAACCCTGCTTCCGGAACCGACACCCCTTCCGGCACCCGCACCTGTCCGGAAATGCTCACTTGCGGGGGCGTTGTCTGAGCGGGCAATCCCGTGAAAAGCAGCAACCCCAACCCCAACCCCAACCCCAACCCTTGCAGGAACCAACGCCCCCGCAACCCGGGGCAACGGCCTGCTGCCTTCTGTCTTTTGTCTTCTGCCTTTTTCATCTTTCGTTAACCTCCCGAGGCTTTCATGGCCTTCAGATACGCTTCAATCTCCTGCGCCCGTTTCCGGGAAATGGTGCGCATCCGCTCAGTTTCCTTGAGCTTCTTGCCCTTCAACACCAGCGTGTAACGCTTCAGCGAGTTTTTCCAGAATTGCACCTCGTTGGTGTTGCCCGCGCGGATTTGTAGCACCTCGGCCCGCTCAAAGTTGAAGATGGCAAACCACCGTGACGAGAGTGGCAGATTACGCTTCAGAACCTTGTACAGCCGGGTGCTTGCCGTCTTGAGGTGTCCAATTTCTCGGAGATGCTGCACCTGAAGATAAACCGCCTGCAACTCCAAATCGCTACGCCCCCCTTCATCCACCTTTTCCAGCCACTCAAGGGCCAGTTGCGGTTTCTTGAGCTGCTCGGCCATGATGGCCGCTTCCCACGCAAATTGCCGTCGCTGGGGGCCACGCTTTTTGTCGTCCTTGAGGGCCATGTACCCCTGTTCGTACAAGAGCAGCAACTCACCGTAATTTTTCTCGCGCTTGTAGAGCCGCTCCAGTTCACCGATGAGTTTCAGCCACTGGTTGACTCGACCTGACGGTGTTGCGGCCAACGCACGGGCGTAGTAACCCTGTGCCCGTTTGCGACCTCCCAGTTTTTCGGCAGCCTGGGCTTGTTCGACAAGGGCGGGGGCAGTGGCCGTGCGTTTGGCATCATGCTTTTCCAGCAGGGCATACGCCTCCAAAACTCCGTTCCAGCGCGTCTTGCCGGACTTTTGCCGCTCGGCATTCAACACGGTGTCTGCAAGCGGCCCCGTCAGTTTCTGCCTCCCGGAGCGCACCTCCGCGTAAATCAGCGCAGTCACGCTCGGCCAATCCTTTTGTTGCTGTTCGGCATGGAGCAGGATTTTGAAGGTTTCCTCGTCCAGAGTCTGCGGTCCAGACGCAAGCCGTTGACGGACCAACTCCTCCACCTGCGGCCAGTTTTTCTCGGTGATGAGTTGCTGCAACGCCTGCCCGCTGAGGTACCTCCGGAGTTCCTGAAGTTTGGCTACCGCCTGTTGCCGAGCAACGGGAAAGGGTGGACGGCGGGTGGGAGGTTGTGCCATCACGACGGCATAGTGCTGCTCGGCTTTTTCCCATGCTTGCTGCTGATAGTAAAGGTTGGCGAGTTGCAAATGAATCCGCACCTTCCAGCTTGAGGGTAGCGGACGTTGAACCACTGGCTGCAAGGTCTGGGTCGCCTCCGGAATCCGCCCTGCGGTCTGCTCCGTTTGACTCAACAGCAATCGAGCCTCCAATTCGACAGCGTTCACCCCGCCGCCATCGGTCTCCAGCAGCCAACGTTGGGCGCAGCCGTCTTTGGGCAGTTGCTCCAGACAATACTGTCCAAGGCCAAACGTGATCAGCCGTGCCTGTTCCGGACGGTTCCGGTAGCGTGGCAACTCCTGCACCCAGAGTTGCAGCAACGCCTCGTGCTGTCCGTGCCGCCGATAATGCGAGTCCAGCCACGACACCACCGGCTCGCGCTGCGCCGAGCTTTTCAAGTACGGCAGGATTTGTCCGTAGCCCTGGGTCCGTTTCCCAGCGTCTGGCTCTTGCTCCAGTACGGCCAGCCAGTTTTCCAGCATGGACTGCCGGTCCGCTTTGGTTTCCGCCTGTTTGAGCAACGCCGGAAACGCCTCATGCTCGCCGCGCTCCGAGTGTAGTGCAATCAACCCCTGCAACGCCTTGACGCGGATGGGACGGTACTCCTTGCCGGACTGCCGCAACATCAGCGTGTACTCGCGTTGGCGAACTGCGGGTTTCGCGGATTGCGCAGCCGCCTGCACCCAGTGTTGCGCGACCTCCTTGCGCTGGTTGCGGTTTTCCGATTTTTTCAGCAACTCCGGGAAGGCTTCCGGTTCTGCGTTTTCTGCGTGATGAACAGCGAGTCCAAGCAGCGCAGTGGAGCGCAACTCCCGGAAGTCCGGCCCGGACTGGTTGAGCATCTTCTGGTATTCACGTTTTTGTAGCTCGGGATCCTCATGTGACTCGACCTTGCTCAGCCACGTTCCCGCGATGTAGCGTCGCGTCTGAGAATCCTTCGTCTCTGCAAGCAGTGCAGGGAAGCGCCCCAGCGCCCCGGACTCCGCTCGCAATTCCGCCAGCCGCGCCAAGGCATACTCGCGGGTCGGAGCCAATTCCGGTTCACGGGATACCACCAGATTTTCCGCCAAACTTCTGTAGCCCTCGGTTTGTTGCCCGGAATTCTTGAGTTTTTCCAGCGCCGCCACCCAGAACGCCGCCACCTGCTTGCGATCCTCCGGATTTTCGGCAAGCCCAAGCAGTTCCGGAAACGCAACAGGGTTGACCTGAGCCGCCTCAAATTCCGCCTTGCGGTGAATCACGGCAGAGCGGGTTTCCGGGCTGAGTTTCGCAGTCAACAACGTGGTGAACTGCTGTTGACGCTGCTCCGGAGATTCCAGCTGAAGCAGAGCCTCCATCCAGCGGTTGTGCAGGGTCACCCATGTTTCCTCGTCCAGAGGATACGTCAGCAACTCACGGTAGTGACCGATACGCTCCTCCGGAGAAGAAAGCCCGTCGGCGGTTTTGAGCCAGCGGCTGTAAACATCCCCCTGCGCCTCCGAATTGAGTTCGAGGCCTAATAGTTCCCGGAAATGATCAACACGCACCTTCACCGGAAGTTCATGCGCCGTTGCGATCCAGCGGCTGTAAACGTAAGCCCGTTCCTCAGCATCCAACGGCAGCGCCAGCAACTCACGGTA